>JBAXGD010000006.1:0-28074 GCA_037139575.1 bacterium | reverse complement strand
TTTTGCCAATCTGCCATGTAGCACAAAAATCACAAGTAATAGCGTTTGATCTACCCGTACTCTTATTAGTGAGTCCAGTTGTTAAGCTGAAAGGTATTACATATGAATGATCAAAATTTTCTATTAGAATGACGCCTTCTCTATGATTCTGGTCAAATACGGAAATAAATTCCATATCTTCCCAATTTTTTATACCATCAGGATTAAATCGAAGTCTGCTACGTAAACGCAGTTTAATTTTTCCAGCCTTTAGCCTTTCGGTCAATTCATCAATTGTTATCTTTTTCATAGAATAATTATAACAAACTAAAAAGATAAGAAGTTAGGAAAGTTGATTGTCGTGCATGTTAGATTTCTAAAACAAGACTAAAGAGAGGCAACCTGTGGCTCAGTTCTTAATGTTTGAATTGGATATTCAATACTAAAGAAGCTAGCGACAGCATCATAGGCATCAGCAGCATATGAACAAACCCCTAGAACAGATGATAAGCAACTTCCAATTGTCTCAGCTCCAAGAGCAATACCTGCAGCACCATCAGTTGCAGCTATAGCACCAATTCCTCCGGCGCAAGCTACCGTATCAAGGGCTAAGCCACCAAGAGATGCACCAGTTGCAACATCTTCCGCATATCTTCCACCTATATATGATGCGACATATTCGGTACCATTTGTTAATATGCCCCGAGGAATACTGGCCAAATCTCTTACACCACTAATAACTGTTGCTGTCGGCGAAACAACTGCCAACATAGCAGAAGAACTATCAGATAAATTTTGAATCGTATTTTGTACAGAGCTGTTGTATCCCCCACCAGTTACAGTGGTTTTGGTACTGCTGTTTTTGGGAATGCCTAAATTATCGTTAGTGATGGAAGTCCACCATTCTTTAAAGGGCCGATTACGAACAGCTTTCATGCACTGTGCCACTGTTTGAGTTTGAAGACAATAAAAGGTTGGCGGATTGGAACTAGGCGGTGCTGGTATGTAGGTAGTAACAATTACAGGCGGGACATAGGGCCATATCTGATAACTACCGCTATTAAACATCTGAATTCTTCCCTGGTTATCCATATTCAACAAAACCACGCCTTGATTACTTGTAGTGGTTGACCAAATTGGGGTGCCAGCAGAATTTTTTACAACGAGATTTCCATCAGTCTGTAGATCTGCGTATGCTCCATCATTCCCAGAAGTATTAGTACTCCACACAGGAATCGAACCGTTTAATTCAACTAAATTACCGTCATTTTGCATCAACAGTCTAAAGTTACCATTACTCAATATAGTTTGATTCGGCGAAAATTGTACATCGTATCCTATTTTGTAGGCGCTTGGGACTGAGGCTGTTGAATAAAGCTGTTGTGAAGTTAGTGAATCGCTAGCCTTTATTACAATGGTTCCGTTTGATAGTAGATACAAATAATCATTAGGATGTCCTGAAGTCGCAGTTGACCAGAGTAATTTAGTTGAGTCTTTATTATAGATAAAGAAATTACCGTCGCTATTCATTGAAGCATATGCTTCAGGATTCCCTCCGGTTTGAGTACTCCATACTGGAGTTGAGCCGTTTAATACAACTAAATTGCCATCAGACTGCATCACTAGTCTAAAAGTACCATTTTTAAGTATTTTATCACCACTAACCCAAACTCTATTCTTGCTCGGATTTGTTGGAGCTGCAATTCCGTCTTGGAGGTTTTTCGGCTCAGTGGTAAATAATACGTTAATACCGCCACTTACTTTAGTTTCTATGTTTACATAACCTTCTTTTGTTATTGCAAGATAATCATCAGGGTTTCCTGATGTCTTTGTTTCCCAGAGTTTAAAGCCATTGAAGCTATAAAGAACAAAATTACCATTAGGCTCTAATGAGGCATAAGAGCCATATAGTCCACTACTTCCTGTGCTCCAAATTGGTGTAAAAATGTTATATTCAACAAGATTGCCATCAGGCTGCATCACTAGTCTAAAAGTACCATTCGAAGCAATAGTTTGATTGAAAGACAATTGTTCATTTTTTATACTATATTTTGGATTTGAATAGCCTGTAAAAACTGGTGTCTTATCTGCAACAGATTTAATCGGGAGATCGCTATCATTACAGCTTGGCAATTCACTGGGGTTTATGAGGCCATCCTTATAGGCAACATCATTTTGGGTAGTCATCTCAGCGCCACCTTGTTGACCTGTGAAGGGAGCTAGGCCAAATGACTTAATAGGAAAATCAGAAACATTAACATAAAACTCATCATTTAAATTGGCTGAGGCATAAAAAGATACATATTTAGTACCTCCGATTTTGAATGACTGATAACTTAATGGTAGTGGGGTGAAATAATTAGTTTGAGTTTTTCCACTACTGTCCAAAAAACTCATCTTGGCATCATCAGGATCCTTGTTAGTATTATCACCTCTATATAACGCATAGCTTAGGTAATTGAGAGTTTTAGAGTTACTTGTGGCGGCGACTACTACTGGATATAGATTTCCGAAGGCTGAAGAAACGGTTTCTTTTTTGCATGCATAAACATCTGCGTATTCATTACTGATAGTATTTGCTTCCTTATAATGGGCCATATAGCTATTGGAATTTCCCGCATGGGAAGTAGGAAAACTAATTCTAAGTATGATTAAGCCTAGTATAATACCGGCTAAAAGAAATAAGAAAATTTTTATTATAAGATTTTTATTATTTTTTATTTTTTTAATTAGCAAATTTTTTCTAGACTCTGGTATTGGAGTAGGATTTGAAACTGGCTCTAAGCTTGGAGTGATATTTTCAGTATCTGGATTCATTATTTAACATCTTTTATAAAAGGATTTTTGCAGGGAGTAATTGTTGTTAAATGGGCCACCTTACCGGCGACTACAGCTGTTATCGTTTCAGTACTGCCAGCCTTACCGTAACCACCCAAAGTAGCTCTTGTGATTGTATCATTTGTAGATGTAATGGAGACGGAAACGCTGCAATCTGAGTCGTACTTTACGCTCAATTTCGGAAAATCATCATCCAAAGTCTTGTATTTCGATGGCTTGCTTGAAGTTTTAAATATAGTTGAACTAGAATATAAATCATTAGATTTTGTCGTCACAGGAGTGGTTGATGTTACCTCATTCCCTGTAGAATCTTGGTATGTAACCAGTACCGGAGGATAACTAGGTTTGGGCTTAACTTTACCGGCAGAATCAGAACAAATTGGGAGATTATAGGCACTAATTTTTTGTCCACCATGTGAAATAATATATTTATCTAATTCTACTCCGTCATGCTTCAATTCACTCAAATTGATTGGGTTATATGTTAGGCCAACATAAAAATATGGAATGTTATTGTGGTTTTTGTAGTTTGTGAAGTATAAATCTGGAATATTAATCTTAAATGTTGATGGATAGTCGCTACTATTTCTGTTTGCATCCCAATTGTTATCATAAAAAATTTTATTTTGAGTATTTTTATCGCCATTAGAAGCAACATAATAGTAGCCGGTGAAATTACCGACAGTTTTAGTGAAACCTATTTGGACACTTTCTACCCCACCATATGCTTCATAGAGTCCCAAACAAGCATTAAAAGATATCTCTTGTTTACCATATCCTGAAGTAATATTACCAATAGAATTAGAAGGAGAGCTAGTTGCTTTTACGGAACCATTTATAATAACGGTCGCAGCTAAAATAATAGCCGAGGCTGAGAAAATAATTTGTAATGTAAATTTTTTCAACTTAACTACTGCCCCTAAATGTCAAAATAATAATATATTAGAATAGTACTTAAAGCAAATGCTTATTTATCATTCTATACTTTCTCATTTTTATGCTTTCTACATTTTTCTGAACAATATATAATCTGATCCCACTGATTACGAGCACTCCATTTCTTTCTGATGGTAAAAGGCTTTAGGCAAACTGGACAAATTTTAGATTCTAGAGATTTTTTTCGCATAGATTAATTATAAGTTATTATTATTCTAATGAAATACAACAAAAAAAATATTTCGAATAAAATTAAATCGAGAATAATGCGGCATAAAAGGGTTCGATATCACAATGATGCAGCTTTGTTCCCGGATGATACACAATCTATCGATCGGAAACGACGAAAATCTCTAAAGAGACTTCAGGAATCGAAACAATAATATTTTGATTTAAGTAATTTTATTAATCATTTATAATATATACAAATTAATAAGACCAGCTTATTGCTGGCCTTATTTTGTTAACTGACATAGATAATTACTAGCGCTTCTTAGGTTTTACTTCGTTTCGACCTAAGTTCTTTTTGGTTTCAACGAACAATACGTGTTTTCTAAGTTTTGGACTATACTTTCGAAGTTGCAATTTATCTGGAGTGTTCATTGTATTTTTGGTAGTGTAATAAATCCTTTCTTTGGACTCTTCGCTAACCATTCCTATAATTTTTCGCTTTTCGCCTTTTTTAGCCATAATCTAAGTATTTTAACAGATGGAATCATTTTTGTAAATGATATTAATGTAACTTAACAATCAACATTTATATGTAATAGTACTAGCTGGTCCAATTGATACCGATACAAGATCAGTGAATGAAGAATTAAATATGATTGAATCTTGCGCTCAGAACTAAGGACGATTTATTGGTCCTTGGCAACATAGAGCATAAAATTGTTGATTACAAATTGATAAATTAAAATTATTTAAGGTATTTATTTAATTCTAATATCATCAGATATTAATCTGGGGATATTTCTTGGTCTATCGGTGTCGGGCATGTTCTCTATCAATTTATGACTTTTTTGTAAATTGGGCGACTCTCTTAATTTTCTTAAACCATTAGCTTCAATTTGTGCAATTCTGTCACTAGATATATTTTGACCATCAATGCCAAGACCCATAGCTGAAATTTCACTTCTAGTTTTACCATCATCGACTTTACCCAGACCATATCTATGAATTATTATATTTTTTTCACGATCAGAAAGGCTTGAATCTTTTAATAATTTAAGAGCTCTTGTATTGAAGTCTATTTGTTCTGTAATGTTTTCCGGTGTATCAGTATAGAGAGGATCTGCTAACATGTTATCTAGTGTTAATATTACGTCATCTACATCCTCAAACTCTTCATTGGCATCGGTTGATTCATCCAGGAGTAATTTATTTATGTCTTCTAGATATGACTCATGGTGTATTAGGCCGACTTCTGTAAGTTCTTGGGCTTTTTGTATGGTAATACCGAATTGATGGGAGATTTCTTCGATAGAAGGCATCCTATTATTACGAGATAAGAATTCATTACTGTAGTTGCTTATATTTTGAACCTGTCTTGGAAGATAACTTGGTAAATTTGATGGAGTTTCAGCATCTAGATCGATAAAACTTTCTGCGCTTATATCGTCTCCATAATCTTTTAGTGGATCATGATCTTGTGAATCATCCTCTGCCAAGTCATCAAACACCTCATCAGTTGGTCCGGTTAGATATTCCTGAATAAATGGTTGTAGCTCTTCGGGGTAACTCGAAGCTACTTCCTCAAGCTCAGCCCTAGTTACTGGTTCTATTTTTCTTTCGTTTTCCATAATAGTCCTTTGGAATATGTTACCTATTCATGCACCGCATTAATAGTCCTAATCCTAATATTGATTATACCGCAGTTACTAATAATCCCTTAAACCTCATTCCTGAGCTTGCAAAGCCTGCTTAGGAGCCGCTGGTCCATTACTATTTTCGTTTATGACGGATGACATTGGAGGAGGGCCGAAAAACTAGTAAAGTAGGCTGACTTATTAGTAGTTGTAAATATGTGCGTACCATTTTGGACATCGATTACCACACTACTTCCAGTCGTAACCGTACCAGCCACCACTGGACTGGTCGGGTTACTGATTATTTAACTATTATGAGTTGGTCGACTGGATTCGGATTGTAATCCTGTTTCTATTTCAATCAAAATTTATATTTAATAGTACTAGTAGGTGAAATTGATACTCTTGATCCATTCTACATCAGTATGGAGCTTACCCTTGTTGTCTGTTGCAACTACTACGACTGGAGCCGGTAGTCTATTGCCTGTTTTAGAGTCAAAACTGATTGATCCGGTCCATCCCTTATAATTTTTCAAATTATTCAGTGCTGAAGTAAGATTATTCATATTAAGATTGCCTGCTGTAGTAGCAACTTTGGATATTACATTTACTGAATCATATGCATATGGAGACCAGGTACCGGGCGCTACTCCAAATGTTGATAAGTATCGGCTTATATAGCTAGCTGAACCTGGAAAGTCTGATGGAGCTGGCACGCCAACAACTGGACAGTTCTGAGCGGCTTCGATACCCGCTGCGGTTACATATCCATCATCATAGGCGCCGAAGTCTGCTAGGCACTTAGAACTTGTTCCAGAGTTACTTATCTCTTTAGCTATTAGGCCAGCTTCTGGGTAATAGGTAACAATATAGATAAGGCTTGGGTTACTTGATTCAGATTGGCTAACATTGGACGCATAACTATCAGCTCCTGGAGTGATTCCCTGAAAATCATTAACTGTAATTCCTGCTTTAGTGAAATCTGCTTTCATAGTCTGAGCAGCATTTACAGTATAGGTAGTAGTGGAATCGTAGATAATTGATACGGTTTTTGCTTTAATCCAATTAGAGACGGCATTAGTAGCTACTGGGGCAATTTGTGAAGTCATTGGCTGCAATGTATATCCTAGTCCAGCGGTTGAGTCTGAAGAAGTGAAACGCATAGGTTCAATTCCTGCGGCAATATAAAGTGGGAGAGTTTTAGCACCTACGCCGGAATTGTAGGGTCCAACAACTGCATCTAGCCCAGAAGCAATGGCTGCCTTAGCTGCTTTAACTCCTATTACAGGATCTGCCGCGTCATCAATTGGTACAATTACGACTTTCCTGCCTAAGATGCCTTTAGAGGCATTCAAATCATTAGCTGCAAGAATAGCACCGTTTAGCATACCTTTTCCGACATTACTCTGAGATCCGCTAAGTGGAGCCTCAAGTCCAATTCTAATAGGTTTCGAACTATTTAAGTTATTTGAGCGATTAAACCAAATGAATAGACCTAGAATTATTAACAAAACAGTTAAGATAA
Organism: bacterium; assembly: GCA_037139575.1. Taxonomy (GTDB): domain Bacteria; phylum Patescibacteriota; class Saccharimonadia; order Saccharimonadales; family UBA4665; genus CAIYEO01. The sequence goes on along the minus strand of JBAXGD010000006.1, from coordinate 20,991 downwards.
ATATTATTGGAGTCTCTACGATTGGTGTAAAAAATTTATTAGTTTTAATGCTCATAATAGTAACCCCGTTTAATTAGGGCAGTATACTTAGTAATAGGCAAATTAACAAATTTAACGAAAAATCTAGGCAAAATATGGAGCCGTTGTCGGGATTTGAACCCGAGACCCCTTCCTTACCATGGAAGTGCTCTACCACTGAGCTACAACGGCGATTGTTGATTAATTATATCTTGATGCTATTTATTATGGTAGTACAAAATAAATAACCATCTAATAATAGATGGCGTAAATTCATATGATGGTGCAGGGTGATAGACGAAGCTAGAACCATACTATCATTTTCTAGCCTGGATACCGTTGCCCAACCGCTATGACAAGCAAAGTGGTTTTCATAGCCGGGCAAAATGCTCATGTATAAAGCACTTAGCCTGACTATGTTTTTACGGGCAACCAGGCAAATACGATTTTACTACTTATATTCCAAATGTAAAGTGCTTAAGGTTGTGGTGCACCGTTATGAACGAAGTCAGAACCGTGCTACTAGGCTATTCTACCGTTTAGTACAGATTAAATCAACAAAATTAACAGGAGTAATATTAGCTGGCCTACATAAGCTTGCTTAGTTTCCACTAGGGCATTCCTATATAGTTCGTGCTCCCATGGTCGCCTTGCCCTGCCTAGGTGGGCGTAGGTTAGAACAAAGGCATAGGGGGGGTGGGTCATCCATCGCCCCCGCCTACTGCCTTATACTTCCTGCCCAAATTTTTTTTCATTTTTTGAAATTATATTAAATTCAGTCTGCTCGTAAAGTGCATATGGTTTTTGGTAGTATTTAGCCCACTCTTTATCTCCATAGGAAAAGTGCCACCATTCGCCGTCAAAGGGAGCAAACCCAACTTCCATCATGACCTTGCGAAGCAGCTGCCTATTATCCTGTGCCGCTTTACTGATAAACGGGGAGAACGTAAATGAGTCGTTAACAAATTCCCAAATACTAGTGCCCATATCTATAGGTTCATCATTTTCGACTATTCGTATGTCAACCGCACCACCTGTTGGGTGACCCGCTATTTCTGGAACTGCTATTAATCGGTGCGTAGCTTCAAGTAACGAATTGCCTGCATACTTGGATTCAAGCTGTTGTTTATATTTTTGGAACAATCTCTGCTGTACGCTGAGCGCTCTATAGCCATAAACTACCTGCAATTGAAGCCCCGGCCGGTTCTTCGCAAGGAGCTCTGCGGCTTGGGTAAGCCTATCGAGCACACCTTCTCGTACATAGATCAGCTCACCAGTGTAAGCCTGCATGTCGTTATTGATTGGTTTTGCTGTCAAAGAGCTATTCGCCATTATGGGAACTAGCTTTTCTTGAATGGGCTGAACGGGTACGCCAACCAAGTCAGCGTACCCAATCATTTTAGCTTCTAGAGCTTTGTAGGCTGCCCGCTTGTTCATGACAAACTAAGCTCCCCGTCATACAAGACGGATACCTTACCAGCAATATTAGACGCAACAACCTTACCAGATTCATTATCGAATGCAGCTTCGGTTGTAATACTTTCGCCTGACGGCTGAACGACCTCAATCTTTTGGTTTTGTTTTGTGTCTAATGCTGAAGCCACTCCTATAGCGCAGGTGCCACTGCCGCATGCTGTCTCGTCAAAGACAGTATTTACTTCTTTGACCCAGACGCCAAATTCAGCATTTTTTGAGACTTTGTCGTAGTAAGTAACTCCGACCGCTGGCTGTTCGGCTAGGCCGTAACTATTTTGCTCCAGCAAATCGTTTAGAAGTTCGCGAGGAGTACGACTCTGTTGAATCGTGGCATCTGTAACTACTAGTTGAGCGATACCATCTAATTGTACAAGCGTTCCCTCGGCTACTTGGGTTGCAAGATTACCATCTTGCGGTAGAGGCATTTCGACTGCAACGACGCCATTACTAACATTAAAGTTCAGCGGTCTGTCTACACCCGATACCTCGATCATGCCTTGGTAGTCTTTGCCCTCAGTAATTAGCTGTATGACGCTGCGCGTTGCATTGCCACAAAACTCACCACCAAACATTTCTACCCGTGCGACTGCTTCTTTATTTTTAGGTAGTGTAACGAAGCAGCACTGTTCAACTTCTGGTTGACTAGCTTCTTTAACTTTCCAGGCCGACATGACGCGAGAGTTTAAATCCTCTCTATCTGTGTCAAGCATCTGGTCGAATACCACCGCAGTAGTATTGCCGGATGGGTACACGATAGCTGCACGTTTTAACGTGTTGGGTTTTTCCATAGTTTCCTCCTTGATGTTCTTTACAAGATAGACTCGTTCGTCGAGTCCAAGTTTTCCGTCCTGCCTTGTCTGTGAGACAACTTCCGTGATGGCTAACTGTGTTTAATGCGGCCTGGTAACCGTTGCAGCCATTTTGTAGCCATTCGCTAATGCGAGCAACGGTACGGCTACTTAGCTTAGTTGCAGCAACAATTTCAGTATACTTTTTGCCTTCTGTGAGCATACGTGCGGCTTCAAATCTCGCGCTGATCTCTGTAATTTCCTTTTCGGTCATAACATCACGTAAGAAGTTTTGCATAGTAGGTTTATCTGAAATAGCAATCAACGCCTCAACTAACTGTTGGGCGTTATCTTCTTTCCAAACTTTACTTACATCTTGCGACATGTGAGACAGTTTACCAAAGTAAAGTAAGTTTGTCAAGAGGTTTACAATATTTCATAACAATTAATGTTACGGAGGTATGCAATGGATCTATCTGATAAAGATATTGAACGCTTTATTACTAACGCTAAGAAAGACGGCATAAAGCTTGAAACAGATGATGAATACCGGCAGCTGTACAGAGATTTATATACTCTTGCCGGGATTACTCTCGACATATGGAAATTCCAGAAGTCCCTTGATCGTCGCTTAGAAGAAAAACCTGAGGGCTTCTCGTTCCCGGCTGAAGGTAGGATGTGCAGACTGTGCATGGGCGATGGGTGCAATCAGGGATATGGCCGAAGGTAAAGCCAAGGAACGTGATAGCATTCAGGTCGCACAACACCGTGCTGTTGCTGATATACAAACACAACTAGACAAACTGCTAGACATGGCTACGCGTGGCATGATTGATGATGATGAGTATAAATTGAAAAGCGCATCTCTAAAGAGTAACCTTAAGTACTTACAAGATGAGCAGGCCAATACTGCCCATAGGGTAAAAAATTGGTACGAAATAATAACGGAGACGATTGAAAAGCTTACTAACGCATCTGATAAGTTCAAATCCGGTGATCTGACGAATAAGAAAGATATATTACTTGCGATTGGTCAAAACCCAATACTGATCGACAAACAGTTAGCTATTACGCCAAATGAATGGCTGATACCCGTTGCCAAATCAGCTAAAAATATCCGAGAACAGCTAGAGATGGTTAGAACCATGCCTCAACAGATACAAAAAGCCTCCGAAGAGGCTTTAATGTCTAAATGGTGCAGGGAGAGGGATTCGAACCCCCGAAGGCTGAGCCAGATGATTTACAGTCACCCGTGTTTGACCGCTTCACTATCCCTGCAAATATATGGAGCCGACGACAGGACTTGAACCTGCGACCCGCGGTTTACAAAACCGCTGCTCTACCAACTGAGCTACATCGGCATACAATCATGTTATTTTACCAAATAATGGTACTAAATAACAACTCTCGGACGTCTTTTCATTCTTTTTGGTGCTAAAGTTAATTTATCGAACTTTTTAAGCTTCTTAGCTATGTCCCTAGCTTCGTCATCCATACCTCGATTCAAGTAAGCTTTTCCCAGTAATGTATAGGTTTCTTTATTAGGCTCGAGCTCAACAGCTTTTTCAAGTTCTTGAAACATTAGCTTCTCATTTCCTAGTTTTTCCTGAACTTTTGCATATGCAACGTGTCTTGATGCTAAGCTACCTTCGAGTTTCAAGGCTTGTTCAAATGCCACTGCAGCTTTGCTAAAGTTTTCGGTTTCAAAGTAAATCAAACCAAGATTATGTAAGCTTGATGGTGAAGCTTCAATACTGCTGGCAATTTCGAAGCAGTCGATAGCATCCTTATACTCTTTTTGTTTAGCATAAAGAATCCCTAATCGGTTATATGCAGCTGCATTCTTTTCATCAATCTTGAGTATTGTTAGTAAAGCTTTTTCAGCTCTTAGGAATCTATTTTCCCGCATTCCTTGGTGCGCTATGTCCCACAGTTTACCCATACGATTTCCGAATTTACCAGAAATATATCCAAATTCATCATCATGAACTTTGATACTTCTTAGTGCCAATAAGCCGAAGACAACGATTATGATTAAACCATACATAATAATTAACTAGTATACCAGTTTTAGATCTCCAAAAACAGCTTGGTTAGCACAAGCTTTGCATTAGCTTTTCTAATTAGAGCATTCTTAGCGATAAGCAATTCATTTACTATGCTACTCCAACTACCAGTACTAGCAGAACCATTCTTAGCTGCGTTTTCCATTGAAGCTTTTGATATCGTAAGCAGGTCATCAACTATTTCACTCACCCTAGCTCTATCTTTGTAAATGTTATTAGCCAAAATTAGCTTTTCGTTCTTACTCATAGATAAGATATTTTTACAAAATTTTAATGATTCAATCTTTGATTCATCGCCACTAAGAATATTCTTTGTAGCGCCTATTCTATTGCTGCTTGCAAGTAGGGCTAGGTCTATATCCTTTGGGTCATATCCCTGCTCTTCGAGATTTTTCTTGAGCTTTTTGGCATCAATACTTCCAATATTAATTTGAGTCAATCGAGATAGTAACGTAGGGAGTAATGAACTTTTAGATTCTACAGTCAGAATTATCATAGTATTCTCCGGTGGCTCTTCTACTGTTTTGAGTATCATGTTTTGTGAATCAGATGCTAGTCTTTCAGCATGTTCTATGACAACAAACCTACTATATCCTTCCGAAACTACTGCTCTAAAAGATAAATTCTTTAAAGATGCCCTTACATCATCAATAGCAATCTTTTCGGTATCACCACCAATAATTATTAGATCTCTGGAATTAACTAAATTCCCTGGCTGGGATTTGATAGATTCAATAATAAAGTCTGTTATTGTTTTCTTGCCAGAACCATTCTTAGCAATTAAAACCAAAGAACTGCTGGGGTTTTTAATGAATGAATTCACAGTTTTAGCTGTGGCATTATTCATTAAAGGTTTAAGCACGTTAATCTACCTTTGCCAGAAAACTATTATCAGGTTTTGCTGTAAATATTTTTTTAGTTTTTGTGGGTAAGAGTATTTCTAAGCTTTCGGCGTGTAAATAAAGCCTATCGGCTATTTCGCCGTTATAAAATAAATCGCCAATAATAGGGTGTTTCATCTGGGCTAGATGAACTCTTAGTTGATGAGTTCTACCTGTTTGTGGTGTTAGTTCAATGAGTGAATAATGGCCATTGGTTTTGATCTGCTTATAATGAGTAACCGCGCTCTTGCCATTGACTGACACTTTAAATCTCGATGGAGATTTAGGATTACGCTGAATAGGCATATCTATTATTGCTTCAATTGGGTCAATCGTACCTCTAATAATAGCTAGGTAAACTTTTTTAGTATTTCGTTCGGCAAACTGTTTCTGCAGGAAAATTTGTGCTTTGTCTGTTTTAGCACATATCATAACCCCAGATGTTCCCCTGTCTAATCTGTGGACTATTCCAGCTCTCTCTCCGGTTATACCAACAAGCCTAGGCTTAAGCCAACTAGCTACTGTAGGTTCGGTGTTAAGAGCACCTTTGGAATGGGAGAGAATACCTTCAGGCTTATTTATCACTACACAGTCATCGTCTTCATAAAGTACAGGTATTTCTATAACCCCAACTTGTTCAGGCTCAAAACCAGAAACTATAATATCGTCGTTAATTTTTATTTTATATGAGTTCTTCTGAGCCTTACCATTTATTAGAACACTCTCGTTTTTAAGTAATCTCTGAATAGTACTTCTACTATAGTTAGGGAAGTTTTCTTGAATATAGACATCTAGCCTCTTTCCAACCTGAGACTCGTCAATTGCATAATCATTCATAAGTACATTCTATCAAAAGCTTAAATTCAGACCCAAGCAAATGGGAAAAAATTAACGCTTTGTGAATTGTCTTTGCTTTCGAGCGCCACGGAGACCGAATTTCTTTCGTTCTCTCTCACGTGAGTCACGTCCAAGTAAGTCAGCTCTTCGAAGAGTACCTTTATAGTCCTCATTCATAACTGCAAGTGCTTTTGCGATTCCAAGTCGGATAGCTTCTACTTGTCCGGTATGTCCACCGCCAGATACTTTAGTATTTACATCAAACTTTGATGCTTCTAGATCTAATGCAGTAAATGGCTGAGTCAAAAGGCTTGTTAGGTGCTTTGAAGAATCAAAATATTCCTCAGAAGTAATCCCATTAATCAGGATATTACCTTTGCCTGATTGTAATTTAACCTGAGCAGTTGATCTCTTTCTTCGTCCAAGACCATAGAAATATGAATTAGTTTTAGTAGTAACCATTACTTAGCTTCCTTTAAATTAATCTTTTCAGGTTTCTGTGGATCATGAGTATGTGCTTCACCAGGATAAACTTTCAATCGAGCTAATCTTGCATCTCTTAATTTGTTTACTGGTAGCATGCCCCGGATAGAGTGAATAACAATCTTTGTAGAATCTTTTTCTCTCTGGTGCATCAAGCTAGTCTCGGTAAGGCCACCAGGAAAACCACTGTGTCTGTAATAGATTTTATCAGTTTCTTTTTTACCAGTAACTACTAGTTTATCTGAGTTGATAATAACTACATAATCACCACAATCTATGTGCTTGGTAAACATTGGCTTATCTTTACCTATGAGAAGCTTGGCTACTGCTGTAGACATTCTTCCTAATGGAATTTCAGAAGCATCAATGACATACCATTTTCTTGTAACATCTGTAGGTTTTGCGCTATAAGTTTTCATTATTTAACATCCTTACTCTTTGTTGCTGCTTTTACCGCAGGCTTAGCTTTAGCGACAGTTTTCTTAGCAACTACAGGCTTTGCTTCAGTTTTAACTTTAGGAGCCTCTTTAACTTCAGAAACCTTATTCTCGTCGAGTATAAAGCTTACAGAAGCTAGCTGAGCATTATCACCTCTTCTTAATGAAGTTCTGCTAATTCTAAAGTATCCACTATTGCGTGACTGGAGCTTAGGCGCAAGTTCATCAACCAATTTATGTGCTGAGCTGATAGTCTGAAGTCCTTTAATAACTTGTCTTCTTGAGTGCAAAGTATTCAACTTAGCTTTAGTTATTAGTTTTTCTACATAAGGAACTAATTCTTTAGCTTTGAAAATGGTTGTTTCAATTTTTTCGTGAATAATTAGAGACTCAGCCAAGCTCTTAATAAGAGCTTCTCTTTGATCTCTTTCTCTATGAAATTTTCTACCTTTATAGCCGTGTCTGTGCATTTAGATCTCCAATTCAGCCAATTTTTCCTTAACCTCATCAAGAGCTTTGTTTCCAAATCCTTTAAGGTCTCTTAATTCAGCGTCAGAAAGACTAAATAAGTCTTTTAGCGTGTGTATATCATTGTTAATTAATGCGTTCGAAGTTCTAGCTGAGAAGTTAAGGTCTTCTATTGGCATCATAAGCTCAGCAGCATCTTCAGATGAGTCACCTTTGCCAGAATCACCAGCTTTATCTGCTTCTTCTTCTTCAACTGGTTGAACAACTCTAGTTTGGCCTGCAAGTGCAGTGTACTGATTAATAAGGATAGCAGCTGCTTCTTCAAAGCTATCACGAGGTGAGATAGAACCATCGGTATCGATAGTTATAATAAGTTTATCGAGGTCTGTAATCTGTCCAACACGAGTATTTTCAACTTTGTATCTAACTCTTAGTACAGGAGTAAATATAGCGTCTACTGCAATCATGTCAGATGGCTTCTTAGCGGCACCTTCTTCAATAGTTCTGTATCCACGGCCTTTTTCAACAACAATATCCATAACGAATTTTGACTTGTCGTCATCAAGAGTTGCAATAATCTGATCTGGATTAACAATTTCAACGTCTGAATTTACTGTAATATCACTAGCTTTAACTGGGCCTTTGCCGGTCTTAGTAATTCTTAGGTTCTGTGGTTCGTCAGAATAAACTCGGAAACGGATGTTCTTTAGGTTAAGCATGATGTCGATAACGTCTTCTTTTACGCCTTTAACAGTCGTAAATTCATGAGTTATCCCCTCGATCTTGAAGGCAGTTATAGCAGCACCAGCAATACTAGATAGTAGTACTCGTCTTAAACTGTTTCCTAGGGTCATTCCATAGCCACTGTGTAAAGGCTCAATAGAAAATGTAGCGCTTGTTGCACTGTGGTCATCTCCACTGACGATTCTTGGTGTATGGATAGTATTTGACATATATTTAGATCCTTCCTTAGCGTGAATAATATTCCACAATTAATTGTTCATTAATATCTGGCTCAACGTCTTCTCTCGTTGGCAGCCCACTGATTTTAATTTCAAACTTCTTTCGATTAGCTTTGAGCCAATCAGGGATAATTGATGGAGCGGGTGAAATATCGTCCATTTTCTTGAAATATTCATTACTAACAGATTTAGGTCTTAAAACTAATTCGTCTCCGACCTTAGTTCTAATTGAAGGTATATCAACTCTAGTACCGTTTAGCATAAAGTGACCGTGGGTAACTAGCTGACGAGCAGCTTGTCTACTTGGAGCAAATCCAGCTCTATAAACAGCGTTATCTAATCTTCTTTCAAGGTTAATTAGTAGGAGCTCTCCAGATTGACCTTGCTTTTTTGAAGCTTCTTTCATCATGTTAGAGAATTGCTTTTCTAAAAGACCATATAATCTTTTAACCTTTTGCTTCTCACGTAACTGTAATGAGTATTGGCTAGTTTTAGCTCTCATATTACCGCGACCTTGTTGGCCAGGCTTTGCAGTTCTTTTAATTAGTGCTTTATGAGCTTTAGGGTGAAGAGCATAGCCTTCACGACGACTCATTTTAACAATTGATGTTAATGATCTAGCCATGGTTAAACTCTCCTTGCCTTTCGTGGTCTTACGCCACCGTGAGGTACGCCAGTTACATCTGCAATACTTTCAACGCGAATTTCACTTGCACCAACGGTTCTAATAGCAGCATCTCGGCCAAGTCCAGTACCTTTAACAAATACATCTGCAGATGCAAATCCATAAGTTTGCTTAGCAGTCTGAGCAGCTTTTTCACAAGCGACTTGAGCAGCATATGCAGTACCTTTTTTAGATCCTCTGAATCCACATGCGCCTGAACTACATGCAGAAAGAACGTTTCCTTTAGTATCGGTGAAAGTAACAATTGTGTTGTTGAAAGTTGCCAAGATATGTACTTGACCAGCGCTAACGCTTCTTTTTGCTTTCTTCTTCTTGGTGGTTGTATCTTTTGTAGCCATAGAATTATCCTTTAAGTTTTAGCAGCACCTTTCTTTGCAGTTCCACCAACAGTTACTTTGCGACCTCTTCGAGTTCTGGCATTGGTCTTAGTTCTCTGTCCACGCGAAGGTAGATGTGCTTTGTGTCTTGATCCTCTGTAAGAATTGATTTCTTGTAAACGCTTAATGTTTCCAGTGATTATTCTTTGAAGTTCACCTTCAACCATATAAGTTTCGTTGATTTCATCTTGAATCTTGGTAACTTCAGAATCAGTTAAATCTTTAACTCTTATAGTAGGATCAACTTTAACCTTATCTAAAATGGTATAGCTAGTCTTTGGACCAATACCGTATACATAAGTAAGAGCAACCCATACTTGTTTTTCATTTGGAATTGTAACACCTGATATTCTTGCCATATACTAACCTTGCCTCTGTTTATGCTTAGGTTTCATTTTATTGATAACATAAATTCGTCCTTTTCTTCGGACGATCTTATCATCAGGGCTAATTTTCTTTACACTTGCACGTACTTTCATACGGATCATGCTCCTTATTCCTCAGCGCACATGACACACTGCTATTAATTTATGATTTGCGATAGGTGATTCTGCCCTTAGTTAGATCGTAAGGGGTCAACTCAACTGTCACAGTGTCACCAGGTACAATTCGGATAAAATGTTTCCTCATCTTCCCAGCAACGTGAGCTATAATTTTATGGCCATTCTCGAGCTCAACGCGGAATTGCGTCCCGGGTAACGTCTCTACGATCGTTCCGGATAGTTCGATTACTTCTTTACTTTGCGCCATAAATATAACAGACTTAAATTATATCAGTTACACCCCTGATTTGTAAAGTCTTTTTTACTTCTTTCTATTTACCTTGTTTAATAATCTTGATCCAAACTTCAACTTCTTAACTGCTAGAGCCGATTCTGCACCATTATCTGGGTCATAGAAGAAGTCTGGTTGCGAATATTGATCATATGTCACCATAAGTGCTCTGGATTCGATTGCACGTAGCGTTTCGAGCGATACAGATACAAGGATTAAGATACTTGTTCCACTAATTGCTATATTCGTATTAATGAATATTTGAGCAATGATTGGTAGAAGTGCCAGCATACCTAAAGCTGTTGCACCAAACAGTGTTAGCCTATTAACAATCTTACCCAAATACTTCTCAGTCTGCTTACCCGATCTAACACCTTCAATAAATCCACCTTGTTTCTGTAGGTTTTCTGCAATTTCTTTTGAGTTAAAAGTAATACTCGTGTAAAAGAATGTGAATATAAATACTAGAAGAAAGTAAGCGGCTGGGTATATATATGCCCTAAGACCCTGAGTTGCAAATGTTTGAGCCGATGGCGACTGAAATATTGTTGTAAGTTGAGTTCCTAGGTGCTGTAGATTCGCACTTTTCATAGTACTCAGTAACTGACCTGCAAATGTAGGAACACTCAAGAATGCTACGGCGAAGATAATTGGAATAACTCCTGCGGTAATTAGCTTAACAGGAAGAGTCGTTGTAACGCCACCGTAAGCTCGGTTGCCCTGAACTCTTTTAGCATAGTTAACTGTTATCCTACGGGAAGCTTCATTAAGTTTAACAACCATCCATGTCAGTAGTATTACCGAACCGACAACTAGTGCCGTGCTAAGTGCCCCCTTATAGCTGAAAGGTAGTGTGGCTCCAAATAAACTAATATTATGAGATTTTCCGGTCGTTGCAGAAATAATTTCAACAATTCCGGATGGTAGACGGCTAACTATACCTATGGTAATAATTAGAGAGATACCGTTTCCGATACCTTCTTCAGTTATGAGCTCACCCAACCACATAAGTAGCATTGATCCACCGGTTAAAGCAGCTACCATTAAAACCCATTGTATTGGTGATGTATTGGCAGTGATGTCACCGATTCCACTAATAGATTGAGCGGATTGACGAACTAGATAGATGGCACCGATAGACTGAATAATGGCAAGCGGTAATGTAAGTAGTCTGGTATATTGGTTAATCTTCTTTTGGCCAAATTCACCCTCTTGCTTCAGGGCCTCAAGTTTAGGTATAGCCTTAGTAAGAAGCTGCATAATAATAGATGCGTTAATGTATGGTCCAAGACCAGCAAGCATAATTGAAAAATTAGATAATGCTCCACCACTTAAAGTGTTAATAAAACTCAAAAATTGTGAGTGATTCGTATTCGTGAACAGGTTATCTAAAAGCTGTTTAAGTGTATGAGCATTAGCTAGAGGCACAGGGATATGAGTAAGGATTCGAAATGCGAGTAGCATTCCAAGTACAGCCAAAATACGCCTTCGCATTTCAGGTTCGTTAAGTGATCTACCTATTACCTTCCAATTCATCCCTACTCTAGACCCCTTTATGACTTAGAAATTTTTACTATTATATACTATTTTCAGCGGTTTTTTTGATGTTTTCTGGTTTTTTCATTCTTTTTACTTGTTCGGTTTGAGTAAATTTTCCACCAGCCTTCTCAATTGCAGCAATTGATCCTGCGCTTGCAGATTGCAAAGTAACGTTAACTTTTCTACTGAGTTCGCCTTGAACAATCAGTTTAGTATTTACGTAAGGAGATGATACCAAGCCATTAGCAGCTAGTACTTTATTATCTACTGTAGCGTCCTTGAGTTCGTTAATTTGACCAGTATAAACTGTTTCAAACTTAACTCTGTATGATCTGAAACCATGTAATTTTGGTAGCTTCTGCATCAATGGGTTTTGTCCACCGGCAAATCCAGGCTTCTTCTTAGAACCAGTTCTAGATTTCTGACCCTTAGTACCACGACCAGCAGTTTTACCTTTACCAGCAGCAATACCACGACCAACTCGGTCGCCTTGCTTGTGCTTTGACATTAAAAATTCGTTATATTTCATAGTTAGTCCTTCTTAGCCGTTTCTTTCTTAGGCTGATTGTTAGTAATCCAGTCCTTTGAGCTTACTAGGCTTTCAAGTGCAGCAACAGTAGCATATGCCATGTTTGTTCTGTTTGAAGAACCAAAAGATTTACTTAGAACATTTTTTACTCCAGTAATTTCTAGTACAGTTCGGACTACTCCACCGGCGATAAGACCAGTACCAGCACTTGCAGGCTTAATCATAATCCTAGCACCTGATACTTTTGATTCAGCTTCGTGAGGAAGAGTTCCTTTGTAAAGATTAACCTTTACAATATTCTTCTTGGCAACATCAGTAGCTTTTGTAACAGCACTAGTAACGTCAGCACCTTTAGCGCTTCCGATTCCAATCTTTCCTTTGTGATCGCCAACTGCTACTAGAGCACGGAATCTAAATCTTCGTCCACCTTTAACAACACGAGCTACTCGGTCGATGTGAAGCATTCTTTCGTCGAACTGTTTTTCTTCAACAGGTCCGTCAACTCTTCTTCTAGGTTGTGTATTTTCAGCCATGATTAAAACTCCAATCCTGCTTCACGAGCTTTCTCTGCAAGAACTTTAATTCTTCCATGATAAAGTTTTGGTCCTCTATCGAAAACTACTTTAATAACTTTAGCGGCTTTAGCATTTTTAGCAATTTGCTCACCAACCCATGCAGATTTTTCTGTCATAGTTTTTCCAGTATTTTTCTGTCCGATAGTTGTAGCATATGCTAGTGTCTTAGATTCATTGTCATCAATAATCTGAGCAGTAATGTTCTTATTGCTAATGTACACAGATAATCTAGGACGATCAGTATTCTTAACGATAACTGCTCGAACTTTCTTCTGTCTTAATAGCTTGTGCTTAATTTTGCTTGTAACTTTATTCATACTATTTTTCCTTACCGCTCTTACCACTCTTACGGATTATACGTTCATCAACATACTTAATTCCCTTACCCTTATAAGGTTCAGGCTTCTTAAGTGATCGAATTTCGGCAGCAACTTGTCCAACTTGTTGTTTACTAATTCCAGTTACAGTCATTGTGTTTGCTTCTACGGCAATATTTACTCCTGCAGGAATTGGGAATACAACTTCGTGAGAAAATCCAAGTTGCATTTTCAAACTTGTACCAGCTAATGCTACACGGTAACCAACACCATTAATTTCAAGCTTTTTCTCAAAACCAGTAGTTACACCAGTAACCATGTTTTGAACTAGGCTTCGCATTAAACCATGTTTTGATCGAACCTTAGGTTCATCATTAAGTCTAGTGAAAGTTAAAACTCCATCAGCTTGAGTAACTGTAATTTCAGGAATAGTGAACTGAGTAAGACTACCCTTAGGTCCGTCAACTTTAATTTCGTTAGGTTCAATTGATACCGTAACGCCACTGGGGATTTGAATTGGTGATCTTCCTATTCTGCTCATATTAAAGTACCTTACAAATTAACTCTCCGCCGATACCAGCTTTTTTAGCGTCACTACCAGTCATCATACCCTTAGAAGTTGAGACAATGAAAATTCCACGTCCACGTCGGTTAGTAGGGATTTCTGATGCAGATGTGTAAGTTCTTCGTCCAGGCTTACTAATTCTTTCAATCTCAGTAATGTGAGGATTAGAATTTGAAGTAAATAAATCTAGAATAAGAATTTGTCCTACACCGTCTTCTGCGGCTTTAGATGAAACTTTGTCGATAAATCCATTATCGGAAAGAATTTTCGCAACAGCAAACTTAACCTTTGAATAAGGTAAGTTAATACTCTGCTTACGAACAGCAGTCGCATTTCTTATGCGAGTTAGCATGTCAGCTATTGGGTCTGTTGATGCATTCATATAATCCTTTCCTACCAGCTCGCCTTAGTTACGCCTGGTATTTCTCCTTTAGAAGCGTGTTCTCTGAATGAGATTCTGCTTAGGCCAAATGTTCTCATGTATCCTCTTGGTCGACCTGTTTCGATACAACGATTCTTCCATCGTGTTGGTGAAGAATTTCTTGGTAATTTAGCAAGTCCATCAAGATCACCGATACTCTTAAGCTCAATTCGCTTAGCCTCATATTTCTTGATCATCTTCTGTCTCTTTAAATCTCTTGCGATAATTGATTTCTTAGCCATGGTTAATTTTCCTTACCTTTCTCAAATGGCATGCCAAACTTGACTAGCAATGCCTTGGAGTCAGACTTATTATGGCATTTTACGTTAAATACTATCTGAAGTCCGTGGGGCGTATTAGTTTCTTCGAAACTTAGCTCAGGGAAAACTGATTGATCTGTCATGCCTAGGCTGTAGTTGCCCTGGTTATCAAATGACTTATTACTTACACCATGGAAATCTCTTAGTCTTGGAAGAACAACAGTTACAAGCCTGTCTAGGAATTCATACATGTTATCACCACGTAATGTAACCTTAAGACCAATCTTGTTACCTTCTCTTAACTTAAATCCAGCAATAGATTTTTTAGCTGCTGTTTGCACAGGATGCTGACCAGTGATCTTAGTGATTGTGTTGGTAGCAACTTCCATGATCTTCTTATCGTCTTTAGCTTGACCTAGGCCAACATTTAAAACGATCTTAGCAAGAACTGGAACCTGATTAACATTAGCTAGCTTCAGTTCTTTTTGAAGTTCAGCAACATACTTAGTTTTGTAATCTAGCTTTAGTCTAGGGATATATTGAGTAGTAGCCATTATGCTATCTCCTTGCCACTTGTCTTGTAGACACGCTTCTTAGCACCATCTTTATCAACCTTATAAGCAATCTTAGATGCTTTTTTAGCTGATGCGTCATAGATACCAAGCTTAGAAACCCACATAGGTTTGGTTAACTCAACAATTGCACCTTGGGGATAAGCTTTATTAGGCTTAACGTGCTTCTTCACAATGTTGATTCCTTCAACAGTAACCTTGTTAAGTGAAGGGTGTGTAGCAATAACTTTACCAGTTTTACCTTTATATTTTCCACTTCTAACGATAACAGTATCGCCCTTCTTAATACGGATTTTAAAAATAGTCTTAACTTTGGTTCTCATTATAGTACCTCCGGTGCTAGGGATATAATTTTCGCATATCCAAGATCTCTAAGTTCTCTAGGTACTGGGCCAAAAATTCTAGTTCCCTTAGGTAGTTTATTATCATCAATAATTACGGCTGCATTGTCATCAAATTTAATTGTTGAACCATCTTTTCGGTTAATGTTGTATCTAGTCCTAACAACTACTGCTCGGATAACAGATTTCTTCTTTACAGTTCCTACTGGTGATGCGCTTTTAACAGTAGCGACAATAATATCACCTACTCGAGCGTATCTTTTTCGTGTACCACCAAGAACTCTAATGCAAAGGATTTCCTTAGCGCCTGAGTTATCGGCTACGACTAGTCTTGATTCTTGCTGAATCATACCTGAGTCTCCTCTTCTTTGTGAACAATAGCTGCAGCTTCGACAACTTTTTCAAGTTTGTGATGCTTACGTGCACTAATTGGACGTGTTTCAACAAAAGAAACCTTGTCGCCTAATTTTGCTTCGTTCTTTTCGTCATGTACCATAAATTTCTTTGAAGTAGTGTACTGCTTCTTGTAAATTGGGTGGGTACGTCGAGTCTGAACATTCACAACAATTGTTTTGTCGGTCTTATCAGAAACAACTTTACCTATAAATGTTTTAGCCATTATGCAGTCTCCTTCATTAGCTGTTCGCTGAGTACGGTTAGTACGCGGGCTAAATCTTTTCTCTTTAATCTTACAGCTCTAACATTAGCAACTTCGCCTAATGCAATTTTTCGTCTCATTTCAGCAATTTCTTCCTTCAACTTAGTAGTCTCAGTAGTTAATTCCTGTGTGGTTAATTTACGAATATCAATAGTTTTCATACTATACATCCTCCTTAACCAAGAACTTGGTCTTTATAGGCAACTTATGTGCAGCAAGTCTCATAGCTTCGCGGGCAACAGACACATCAACACCTTGCATTTCAAACAATATAGTTCCAGGTTTTACTTTAGCTACGAAGAATTCAGGATTACCTTTTCCGCTACCCATCTTCACGTCTTGAGGTTTTCTAGTAACAGAAATATGTGGGAATATACGGATCCAGATTTTACCACCTCTTTTAACGTGTCTAGTCATAGCTTGACGAGCTGCCTCGATCTGACGAGCAGTAATTCTTTCAGAGCCTTGACTCTGTAAAGCGAATTCACCAAAGGCAATAGTGTTACCACTAGTAGCAACGCCAGTAATACGGCCCTTTCGGATCTTTCTAAATTTGGTTCTTTTAGGAGCTAACATTACAGTACATCCCCTTTATAAATCCAAACTTTAACACCAATAAGTCCTGCAGGAGTGTGAGCATTAACATGAGCGTAGTCGATGTTAGCTCTAATAGTATGAAGTGGAACACTTCCTTGAACTTCTTTTTCTCTTCGAGACATTTCAGCACCATTAAGACGGCCAGATACTTGGATTCTAATTCCCTGAGCACCTGCGCGCATTGTTGCAGCAGCAGTTGACTTAATTGCTCTTCTGAAAGAAATTCTTCTTTCGATTTGGTGAGCAATGTTTTCTGCAACTAATTTAGCGTATAAGTCCGGCTTCTTAACTTCTTCAATGTTAACTCGGCTAGGTACTTGGTAGATTGCTTCAATAGCAGCCTTAAGTTCGTTAGCGCCAGAACCACCACGACCGATTACAACACCAGCCTTAGCAGTCATTATAGTAACAGTAACTAAGTTTGGTGACCGTTCGATGTCTACCTTATTGATAGCAGCTCTTGAGCCCAACTTATCGATAATCATTTTACGAACTTTAAGATCCTGAGCTAGGTATGCAGCATAGTTGCGCTTCGAAACGAACCACTTACTTCTCCAGTCCTTATTGACCTGTAGTCTAAAGCTAATTGGATTTACTTTTTGTCCCATTACTTAGTCTCCTTAGCAGTCTTCTTTTCTGCAACTTCAGTTTTAGCCTTAACTTTTCGCTCTTCACCATCAACAACAACTCTCAAGTGAGAAGTTTTGTGCTGGAATGGGTGAGCACTTCCTCGTGATACTGGACGGAATCTTTTGATTCTTGACCCTGGTGTTACGAAGATTTCAGTTATTACTAATGTGTCTGGTTTCATGTTGTGGTTGTTGTCGGCATTTGCACGTGCGCTTTCAATAGTCTTACGTACAGCAATAGCGGCTCGTCTTGGAGTGTGCTCAAGTATAACTAGAGCGTCCTTAACTGTGCGTCCACGAACTAATGATGCAACAACAGCAACTTTTCGTGGGCTGATCATTATTCCTTTAGATATAGCTTTAACAGTCATAGTAAACCTACTTCTTGCCTTTCGCTAATTTACCACCGTGTGATCGGAACTTACGAGTTGGAGAAAATTCTCCAAGCTTGTGTCCAACCATATTTTCGGTAATGAATACAGGAACATGAACTTTACCATTGTGAACTGCAATAGTTCTTCCTACGAAATCAGGAGTAATAGTACAAGCTCTTGCCCATGTTTTAATAATTGTTCGGTCTTCAGCACCTAAAGCAGCGACTTTCTTTGCAAGCTTTGGATCGATAAATGGACCTTTTTTAATTGAACGACTCATATCTTAATTACCTCCGCTTCGCCTGGTGACGAGACCTTACTATAAATTGACTAGTTCCTTTTCGACGTCTTGTCTTAAATCCAAGAGTCTTTTGACCCCATGGAGTCTTAGGCGATGTACCGTGGTTCTTACCACCACCAATACCATGACGTCCACCATCACCACCACCGTGTGGGTGATCAACAGCATTCATAACAACACCACGTACTGAAGGTCTAATACCTTTACGACGATTACGACCGGCACTACCGATCTTAATGTTTTGGTGCTTTATATTTCCAACTCCACCAATTCGGGCAGTACAGGTTAGGTGAACTAATCTTACTTCACCACTTGGAAGACGAACTTGAGCATAGTCTCCATCCTTAGCTAGTAGTTGAGCGCTGTTTCCAGCACTTCTTACCATCTTAGCGCCAGAACCTGGAGTCATTTCGATTTCATAGATTGTTGAACCAGTAGGGATTACTTTCAATGAAAGTAGGTTTCCGGTTTCAATAGGTGCATCATCACCACTCTTTATAACTTGTCCAACGCGCATACCATTAGCAGCTAGGATATAGTGATATTTACCATTGTTGTCCTTAATACGGGCAATACGAGCTGATCGGTTTGGATCATATTCGATTTGTTCAACAGTTGCTGTAAGTCCAGCTTGCATTCTAAAATCTACTATTCGATAAAACTTCTTGGCACCACCACCTTTATGTCGAACTGTAATACGACCCTGGTTGTTTCTACCATTGCCTCGGATTTTTACAGCAAGTAATGACTTTAAAGGCTTCTTGGTAGTAATACCATCGAAGTCTTGGCTGGTCATTCCACGTCGAGCTGGAGTTGTAGGGTTATAGGTCTTAATAGCCATTATTTCTTCCCCTTAGCCTTTGCTTCAGGCTTCTTTTTCTTATCTTCTTCAACGGCAAAGATAGGTAGAGTCTGTCCTTCAGCAATAGAAACGTAAGCCTTTTTGAAATCGCTATTGCGACCAATGATAGCTTGACGTCCTCTTCTTGGAGTTCGCTTCTTCTTACCTTTAACACGAATCATGTTAACTTTTTCAACAGTTACACCGAACTGAGACTCAACGGCATGCGCAACGGTAGTTCGATTAGTTTCAAGTGGTACGATAAATACATAACGGTTACTTTTTTCAGCAAAATTGAAAGCCTTTTCACTTAGTAGTGGTTTTAGAGCAATAGTTTTATAAATGTCAGACATATTATTTAGCCTCTCCTAACCATTCACTAATGCTCTTTAAAGCCTGTGATGTTACTAAAATGTAATCAGCGTTAGTTGCGTCATAAGTATTAACATAAGTTGACTGAACAATCTTTACGTTAGGTATATTTGCAGTAGCTCTAACTAAATCGTCAGATTTAGTTTCGACTACTATCAATATTCGTCCATCAATCTTGATCTTGTTTAGTAGCTCAACAAAAGCGGATGTTTTAGCAGCTTTTAACTTGATGTCTTCGATAACTACAATCTTATTTGCATCTGCAGCAAGTGACAGAGCCTGGCGAATTGCTAGTCTCTTAGTCTTAACTGACATCTTAATTGTGTAGTTTTCTTCGCCAGTAGGTCCGAAAGTAATGCCTCCACCACGCCAGATTGGAACTCTGCTTGAACCGAATCGAGCATGTCCCGTACCTTTTTGACGCCATGGCTTCTTACCACCACCTCTTACTTCACCACGAGTTTTAGTAACTGCTAGGTTAGGTCGGCCGTTGGCTAGGTACGAAAGATATGACTTCTTAAGGTTTTCAAAATTAGTTGGAGTTACTCCGAATACAGCCTTGTCTAATTTAGCTGCGGTTGTGGCTTTAGTTCCAGTAGATGTGAAAGTAGCAACTGACATACTATTTGACTCCCTTTATAATAACGATACCTTTACGAGGTCCTGGAACAGCACCTGTGACACCGATTACTTTGAGTTCGGTATTAATTAAGGCAACTTTGAGATTCTTAACAGTAGTCTTTACGTAGCCTAATTGACCAGCCATTTTCTTACCCTTGAATACTTTTTGAGGATACATAGATCCGATTGAACCAGGCTTACGAGTATTTCCTTTACCACCGTGAGTTTTACGCTGTCTGTGGAAATTGTGTCGCTTTATTGTACCTGCCCAACCTTTTCCTTTACTGATACCGGTAACATCAATTTTGTCTCCTAGTTCGAATGATTCAACATTGATCTTATCGCCAACAGTAAGTTCTTCTTCGCCGTCAGTGATCTTGAATTCTCTGAAGTGCTTAGGTGTAGCCTTAGCGTTCTTGGCGTGACCCACTTGCGCCTTAGCAATATTCTTATCTGACTCAAATCCTATTTGGACTGCAGAGTAACCGTCAATTTCAGAATTCTTAATCTGCGTAATAACGTTATCGTTAACTGCCAGTAAAGTGATAGCTTCAACAACACCAGCTTCATTGATGGTGCTTGTCATTCCAATTTTTCGTGTTATTAGAGCTTTCACTTTATTGCATTCCTCATTCTTTTATCTGATTTCTCGCAAATAATCAGATAATAAAAATTCTTAGTTAGTGGTGGTATCTTATCTGTTTAGGAATAAGACCTTCCTAATAACTAAGTATTATTTAATAAATACCCATATAGGGTAACAGATATACGCTACATCTGTCAATATGTTGTATATACTACTTCAAGAATTACATCTTGATTTCGACGTCACAACCAGCAGGAAGACTCAAGCTGGTTAGTGAATCGATAGTTTTTGGAGTTGGATCATAAACATCTATAAGACGCTTATGAGTCCTCATTTCGAATTGCTCACGACCTTTTTTATAGACGTGAGGGCTCTTTATTACGGTAAATGTAGATCGCTCAGTAGGCAAAGGGATAGGGCCAGATAATGTAGCCCCGGTCCTTAGTGCCGTATCAATAATTTGTTTAGCGGCCTGATCAATAACTTTATGATCATATGCCTTTAATCGGATACGAATTTTTTGCTTAACGTCTGCTTTTTTAGTTTCTACCATAATATTTAGTGTAACTTAGTCCTTATTTAATAATCTTAGTTACAACACCAGCACCAACAGTTCGTCCACCTTCACGAATAGCGAAGCG
>JBAXGD010000005.1:0-30296 GCA_037139575.1 bacterium | reverse complement strand
CCAACTTTATAGAAAAAATTGAATCCACAGTTAATTCTTATGCTATAATTTTACTAATATGAGTTTATTGAGTGGGATATCTGATTTTTTTGGGCTAGACATCGGTACTACAGCTATTAGACTGGTTCAATTAGACGGTCATTATCCCAAAACCTTAGTTAAATATGCCTATGTCCCTATAGATCCCAAAATCTCCTTAAGCGATGCTAAGGCTGATCAGGTAAAACTCGCACAAATTATCCTCGATTTGTGTAGTCAGGCTAAATTGACAACCAAGAATGTCGTTGTTGGGTTGCCTACTAAAAAAGTCTTCACTACCGTTGTAGATATAGATAGAGTTTCTCCGAGAGAATTAGAAAAAACAATAATGTTTCAAGCTGATTCATTAATCCCAACACCAATAGGTGAATCTAAAATTGATTGGGCTCTTATAGGAGATTCTCCCAAGGAAAGTTCTAAGGTTGAAATCTTGCTTAGTAGCGTGAGCGATAAATATATTGAAAGCAGGCTCGATAGTCTTGAAGCTATTGGGCTAAATGTAATTGCTTTTGAACCTGAAAATCTTGCTGTGGTGAGAGCGTTAGTAACTCCTGGTTCAACTGCACCAATAATTGTTTTGGATGTTGGAAGTCTGGGAACAGATTTAATTATCTCTATGAATGATTCGCCAAGGCTTGCCAGATCTATTGCAATAGGAACTCAAGCTATCATAAGATCGGCCGCCCAGAATTTAAATATAGATGATCAGCAGGCTCAGCAGTTTATTTTTAAGTTTGGAATGGATCCAACAAAACTAGACGGTCAATTAAATAAGGCGATCCAATCTACAATTGAGCTACTCAATACTGAGATCGACAAATCCATAAAATTCTTCGAATCAAGATATGCTGGTAAGAAGGTTGAAAAGATGATAATAACAGGAGGAGCCTCTTTAATACCAAATTTTGCTAATGAAATTGCAAGACGCTTCAGTCTTAATGTAGAAATTGGCAATGCCTGGCATAATGTTTCATTCCCTGAAACTCGTCAGGCAGAACTTATGTCTGTATCTAATCAGTTTGGCGTAGCTGTAGGCTTAGCCGGGAGAAATGAATGATTCAGATTAATTTGTTACCAGATATTAAGATTAAATTCATGAAGACCAAGCGTACTGAAAGAATTGTGGTCTTTGTATGCGGCATTATAAGCGCTGTTTCAATTATCGCTATTATAGTTCTTTATCTAACAGTTGATGTCTTTCAAAAAAATCATCTGAACAGCGTAGCCTCCCAAATTAAGTCCGAAAGCTCATCTATTAAGAACGATGCTGATGTAAATAAGATTATTACGATTCAGCAGCAACTTAAGTCTCTTCCGGCACTTTATAGCAACCGAAACAACCCTTATGAAATATTTAATATTTTGCAGCAATCTACTTCAAAAGGAATAACAATATCTACGTTTAACATTAACTACCAAACTGGAGCATTAACATTTGGTGGAAGTGCAGATAACTTATTAGATGGAAACGTATTCTATAACCAGTTACTCTATTCTACATATTCTCTTGAAAAGGGTGCGCAGCAACCATTATTTGGTGGTGTTACTATCTCCGGTTTATCTGGTTCAACAAGGTCATCGACAACAGGGGGCGCTTCAATAAATTACACTGTTAAAGCTACTGTTCCAGTTGCACTCTTTAAGACCGGTGCCAATGTTGCAATTAGTGTGCCCAATAAAGATGTTACTCAGTCGACCCTAAATCAACCTAGTGCCAGTACGTTTACCAAGTAAGGAATAATTATGGATAAAAATATGCAAAGTAAAAGAATCCAACTAGATAAAGCCAATCAGCTTATTTTTGGCTCGCTAGCATTCACATCTTTTATTTTTATATTTGCCTTATTCGCAACTAAAGATTTAATCAGCCAAGGTGCTTATCAAAACAGGATTATTAGTCAGCAAATTATCGCTAAAAATAACCTAGATACAGACCTGACTGCTATAAGTAGTCTTAAGTCTTCATACAAAGCATTTGTAGATCAGCCACAAAATCTTTTAGGCGGAAATCCAGCCGGATCAGGAAATAATGATGGTAATAACTCAAAGATTATATTAGATGCTTTATCTACTAGTTTTGATCCGAATGCATGGAACCTGAACTTATCTAATTTGAATACTCTTTTAGGGCAGGGATCAGGTTTTATATCTTTATCTGCGACATCTGCTGCGACCAGTAGCGCTAGCACAACTGCAGCTGGAACTAGTAATCCTACAGCCACACCTGTTCAGCTTTCGGGAACTTTTAGTACAAGTCTTGGTGGCATGCAGGGTACTTTCAATTCTCTAAATAAATCGATTATCCCAATACAAGTTACGGGTGTTATATTCAATGCAGCTACAGCTGGACAGAGTCCAACTGTAACCTATACAGCTCAGAGTTATTATCAGCCAGCGTATCAATTTAATATAGGCCAGGTAATTGTAAAATGAAGTCTAAAGATATAACCACGTTGATATTAATTGCAATTATAAGTGCTATTGCATCAGTTGTGATTTCATCAAAAGTTTTCGTTACTCCTACGTCAAGACAGCAAAGTGTTGAAAGTGTGCCTATAATTGAAACCAGTTTTCCTGACGCCAAGGTGAGGCCATACCTCAGTAGCAGTAATGTTGATCCAGTAGTCCATATTCAAATTGGTGGACAGCAGGGAAGTAACACCTTTAGTTCAGGCAGTAACTAGGAGCCCCTAATGAGCGTATTATCTGCAGATACCGAACAAAAGGTAGAGAATTTTCTCGTTAAGAAGAGCGGAATAAACCCCACTCAGCTTAAGGCTTTGAAAGTAAAGTCTAATCAGGATAATGTACCTTTTATAACATTGCTAATAAACCAGAAGTTAATAACTGAAGAAAACTTGACTGAAGCTATAGCCAGCGCTAATACAATTCCATATGTTAATTTGAGTGAAGCTACAATTAGCGCACAAACACTAGATCTTTTACCTAAGGATATTGCTGAGAGGTTTATGGCTGTTCCTTTGGGTGAAATCGGCAATAGGCTAGCTGTAGCTATGCTTGATGCTGATAACATCCAGGCAGTGGACTTTTTGGCAAGCAGAGTCAATAGACCCGTAAAGGTATACCTAGCTAGCGAGGGTGGCATCAAGCACATATTTAAACAATATGATGCACAAATTAATAAATCATTGATTGGTGATTTTAGTTCAAGTGAGCGAAAGAATAATGAGGCTTCTGGAGGAATTGATCTTGAATCGATGGACGTTCAAAATATATCCCAGGATTCACCTATAAGCAAAATCATCACCTCAATCTTAATGTTTGCAGCAAGAAATAAGGCGTCAGACGTTCATATAGAGCCAACTAAGGATTTTATGAAGATTAGGTGTCGAATAGATGGAATCTTAAGAGAAGTTACGAGACTGCCTAAGATTGCAGAGCCTCCACTCATATCTAGAATTAAAATTCTATCTAACTTAAAGATTGATGAACACCGAATCCCTCAGGATGGCCAGTTTTCTATAAAGGCAGGTAATAAGGACATCGATCTTCGTATCGCAATTTCTCCAACGATATGGGGTGAGCAGGTGGTTATTCGATTACTCGATAAGTCTGGCACTAGCTTGAATCTTGAAGACATGGGATATGTCGGTAGGAGTCTTAGGTTAATAAGGGATGGAATGAAACAGACGAGTGGGATGATATTAACTTCAGGACCTACTGGTTCGGGTAAGTCGACTTCGCTATACGCCCTTATAAATGAAATAAAAAGTGATTCAGTCAACATTGTTACTCTTGAGGATCCAGTTGAATATAAGATGGAAGGAATTAATCAGATACAAGTTAATTCAGAAGTTGGCTTAACTTTCGCAAGTGGACTTAGGTCAATATTGCGACAAGACCCTAATGTAGTGATGGTTGGAGAAATTCGAGATAAGGAAACTGCGGAACTTGCGGTTCAAGCAGCTCTTACAGGACACCTTGTATTTAGCACTCTTCACACTAATTCTGCCGCCGGTATTCTGCCGAGACTCCTCGATATGGGTATTGAGCCATTTCTTATCGCCAGTACCGTTAGAACTGTTATTGGACAAAGACTTGTAAGAAGAATCGGTGAGAATAAAGAAAATTATATTTCCGACCAGATCGAAACAGGGCTTATTGATCAGACCTTAGGTAAATTACTTCCAGAGAAGCAATCTGACATTGAATCAGTCGGTGCAGATTTAGGATTTAACAACTTGCCACTAAGGGGTAGTAAAGCTTATACTTTAACCAGAGGAATAAATTCCTCTGAAGCTCCGGGAGGGTATAAGGGCAGAATGGGAATTTACGAAGTATTTAGTGTAACAGAAAAAATCCAGGATCTTATTTTAAAGAGATCCACTAGTCTTGAAATTGAAAAAATGGCCAAAGCCGAAGGCATGATAAGTATGCGCGAAGACGGTTTTTTGAAGGCACTAAGCGGCCTAACTACACTTAATGAAGTTAATAGAGTTGCATCTATGAGTAAGGATCAGTAATGGAAAATATAAAAATTGAATCGATTCTAGAAGAGGTTGTTAGAAGGAAAGCATCAGATCTTCATATTCAGGTTGGTTTACCTCCAATAATGAGGGTAGATGGTGCGCTAATACCAATCGGCGGGATGACTGACTTAGACAGTAAGACAATTGAAGCTCTAATTTTTTCAATTTTAGATGAAGAGCAGAAAGCTATATTAATTAAGGATAAAGAGTTCGATTTCAGTTTTGCTTTTGGTGATTTAGGAAGATTTAGGGTCAACCTTTTTCACGAGAAAGGTAACATAGCCGGTGCATTTAGATTACTAAATAACGACATACCATCTATTGAACAATTAAAGTTGCCACCAATAATTGAGAAATTCTCTGAATTCCCTCGGGGATTAGTGCTTGTTACTGGCCCAACTGGATCTGGAAAATCTACAACTCTTGCCGCTATGATACATAAGATAAACCAGGAAAAAGCCGTACACATTATTACCGTAGAAGATCCTATTGAATATACTCACAGATCTATTAAATCTATTATTGTTCAAAGAGAAGTGCACTATGATACTTATTCATTCAGCGCAGCTCTTAGATCTGTACTTAGAGAAGATCCAGACGTAGTTATGCTTGGTGAGATGAGAGATCTTGAAACTATTGCTAATGCTATAACCATTGCTGAAACTGGACATTTGGTTTTCGCAACACTACATACTAACGGTGCAGCTCAAAGTATTGATAGAATGATAGATGTATTTCCGCCACATCAGCAATCTCAGGTTCGTTCACAGCTTTCGAATATATTAATGGCAATTGTTTCTCAAAGACTGGTGCCATCAGTAGGTGGAGGTCGAATTCCTGCTACTGAAATTTTAGTAGCCAACCCAGCGGTAAGAAATCTAATCCGAGAAGGCAAAATCCAACAAATGGAAGCTATTATACAAACTGGCGGTGAATTTGGAATGCAGTCAATGGATAAGACTTTGGTAGGACTTGTTCATAGCGGTGAAATTACATTTGACGAGGCTCGTAATTTTGCAGTTGATCTAAAAGAACTAGATAGACTGATGAGAGAATAAGGATGATTGACTACAATTATACTGCTAAAAATCCTAAAACTGGCGCCAATATAAAGTCTCGGGTTCAGGCTGAAAATGAAAGAGATGCTTTTAAGGCTATAAAAAATTTAGGCTTAATTCCTATAGATATTAAGGCTGGTAACACTGGAATTTTGGCTATGTTCAGTGCCTATACCCATAGGGTAACAACTAAAGATAAAGTACTTTTCTCTAGGCAATTATCTACTTTAATTGATGCCGGACTGCCAATTATTCAGAGCCTTAGTAGTGTGGCTACCCAAACAAAGAATAAGGAGCTTAAGCTAATTATTAGTCAAATTGTTACTGATGTAGAAGGTGGTTCGTCATTTTCGAAATCGCTAGCTAATTACCCAAAAGTTTTTTCTCCAATTTATATTAACTTAGTAGCAGCTGGTGAAACATCAGGAACTATAGATAAGGCTCTTGAGAGACTAGCTAACCAGCAAGAAAAAGATGCAGAAATTATTTCTAAAGTTAGGGGAGCATTAATTTACCCAGCGATAGTTATGCTTGTCATGGTGGCTGTTGTTGCCTTCATGCTAATAGAAGTATTGCCTCAGGTTCAAATACTATATAACGGCCTTCCTGGAGCATCATTACCGCTCGTTACAAGAATTCTACTATGGGTGTCAGCTAAGACTATTAAGTATTGGTGGATTGTTCTTGTCTTCATAGCTGGAATTATATTCGGGCTAAACAGACTCTCTAAGACGGTTAAGGGCAAAAGATTTGTCGATGGACTTAAAATGAGCTTTCCGCTATTTAAGGGTCTTATGATGAAGCTTTATATGGCAAGGTTCTCAAGAATGTCATCTACATTAGTAGCAAGTGGAGTTCCTTTAATCCAGGTGCTAGAAATTACCGCAAAATCTGTAAATAACGTTCTTATAGAGGAGTCTATAAATAAGGCGATTACCAAGGTTAAGGGCGGAAAGGCGCTAAGCCAGTCCCTTAAAGGCGATCCAAACTTCTTGGATCTAGTGCCAAACATGCTTAGCATTGGTGAAGAATCTGGAACTATAGAGCAGATGATGGGTAAAACCGCAGATTACTATGAAAAAGAAGTAGATAATGAGATAAAGAACATATCCACAATAATAGAACCTATTATGATGGTAATTCTAGGTGGAGTTGCCCTTGTTATAGTGGCAGCTATACTTCTTCCAATATACAGCCTTGCGGGCAATAGCTCTTTATCTGGTGGCCACTAAAAAAAAGTGTTGCATTAGTAATATTAATAAGCTAATATTTAAAGCATAACAATTAAACATAAGCAAAGGGGGCATTTGCATTATGCAAAAGCAAACAATCAAATCTAAACAAGAAGGTTTCACAATTATTGAAGTCTTGATCGTACTAGCGATTGCTGCATTGATATTACTAGTAGTATTTTTAGCAGTTCCTGGACTTCAAAGAAGCCAAGCTAATAACTCGGCTAAGAATGATGCTACAAGAATAGCAGCCTCTATCACAAATTTCGTATCGAATAATAATGGTATTTTACCTACGGCAACTGATGTAGCTGCAATTTATTCAGACTCTGGAAATTTAGGTAAACTAGCCGCTTCTATATCGTCTGGTGTAACCATAAATTCCTTTACAGGATCCACCCCAACCACTGGTACCTGGTACTTTAACGATGGGGCTACAACCTATAAATCTACTTCCACAGGTACTATTTGGTCAGTAGGAATTGATAAAGGTGCAAAATGCAGCACACCTACATATGGTCCTTCAGTAGCTACAGTGGACTCAACTGGCCAAGTAGCGATACTTTATACAAGCATAACTGGTGGTGTGCCAAACTGGAACTGTATTCAGGCTCAATAATTACAGAAGAATTAACCAAAAAGAGCGCTTTAATGCGCTTTTTTTGTAATTTGATTATTAGCGTATTAGTATTATATTAATTATGAAATTAGCAATTGCTATTCCTACACTGAATGAAAAAGATAACATAAAGCCCCTAGTAGTTTCTATTTTTGAAGAATGCAAAAATACAAAAAACTATACGTTTACTATTTTATTTATTGATGATCAATCCAGCGACGGGACTCTCAAAGTGATTAAGAGAATGGCTAAAATTTTCAATTATCCTGATTTCAAAATCATATACATATCTCGAAAACCGAATAACGGTCTAGCAGGCGCCTATAAAGAAGGAATTACCTCACTTTTAAATAGTGACTACGATTATATTATTCAGATGGATGCGGATTTGAGCCATAATCCTAAATATCTAAGAAACTTTATAGTTACCTCGAAAAATCACATTAACTTTGTTTTGGGGTCAAGGTATATTGTTGGCGGAAGTACGCCTGATTGGTCCACTCATAGGAGACTGCTTAGTGTGCTTGGGAATTATTATTCACGTTTATTATTAGGAAATAAAATCACAGATTATACGGGTGGATTTAATATGTATTCTAGCAATCTATTGAGGAAAATTAACTTAGATACTATCAAAAGTACCGGCTACGGATTTTTGATTGAACTAAAACACAAGGCTACGCTCAATACTTCCAGTATATTTGAATTTCCTATAATATTCTCAGACAGAGTCAATGGTAAATCAAAAATACCAAAAAATATAATATTGAAGAATTTAGTATTAGTCTTGAGGCTTCGCTTCTTCAAAGATTAATATTGGTCTTTGATAACGATAGATGTAAAACAATCCGCATTCTTTCACGGTAATTGGCTTGCCGAATATTGTTTCATTCGGACCTAATGTGGTGTTGAAATTGTTGAATTCAGAAAATGATTTTATCTTTAGGAGAAGATTGTACTTGTGATTATCATAATTTGCCATATTGATAAGCCAAGGGTACTCTTTATAGTTATATGCTGATTGATTCACTGTTGAATCTCCGTATAGTTCTAAATATCTTAGGCCATATGGTGAAAGTGCTCTGTCTGAATTGGGTTTAGTATTTTCTGCAAAACAATTTAACGACGGAGTCTCAGTAGTTATTATTTTTTGAGGATATTTTAGTGCGTATATAGAAAATAAAATTATAATTGGCACCGAAAATATCGTTATATAATTAATAGTTTTTATTACCTTCCTATTTTCTGTCATAATTATTGTTCCAATTATTGTCACTATATATAGTGGCTCAAAATATCTAATAGCCGCATCCTTAACCAAAAATAATGTAAGATAAAGTATCATTGGGTATGAGATAACAAATACTTTTAAGAATATGTAAATTACATTTTTTGATTTTCTACCTTTATTAAGAAGTAAAAAGATTATAATCGCAAAATATAGTATTACGGGTATGAAAGCGTGAATTTCTGAATTGAATGACGGTTTGTATCCGGCACCAAACATTTCGATGTAATCTGAAAAAAAATTAAATGGACTGAATGCAGTTGGATGGCGCAGTAGATTTAGATTAATATGCCTACCTGGTGAGACTCCATATAAGTTTTTTAAGAATTTGCTCGTAATAAAATATATTGAAAGCGCTAAGTAATTAATAAATGAAATGAGTAGATATTTTCGTAAAACAATTTTTTTCGTGAATACCATGAGGCTTAGAATCAAAATAATCGGAATTGTAAATTGAACAATGAATAGTGGATTAGAAATAGTTACTGCAGATAAGAATAATGTAATAAATATCGCTTCTGACATCTTAAATAGTATCGGCCTACTTAATATTTTTAAAATAATATATATATCAAGGAGGCCGGCAAATATACAACCACTATAATATGTATTTAGAAGAAATGTAGTGGCTATTCCAGAAGTAGGGTTCATTTGTTTTTCGCTAAAGATAATTATCATAAAGATAATTATCATAAAAAGCGACAGAGATATTTTTGAAATATATTTCAAAAATTTTAATTGAGACACAATTAGTCTTATGCACAAATAAAGCAATAAAATATTTACATAAGAGTTTAGCAATAAACTTGCCTTGAATGATTTAGTCAGAAAATAACAAGAGAGATAAATTATCCCTTCCGGGAATAGATTCAATTGAGCAGAGCCTATATATTTGAAGGCTTCGTGCTTAATAAAAATAGATTTTACCAAAAGGGCGAGAGTTAGTGAATCACCATCATATAATAAATAATTAATCCAATTTGACTGATATATGATTTTAGTCTCAATAGTTACTAAGCCTAAAATTAATAACAGTGAAAAAGCTTCGAGTAAATATTTTCTTTTAATTATTTCAGAGCGCAACTTATAAAAATCTGCTTCAATCGAATTCAAACTAACCATTATCCTTATATTATCTTTTATTAGTAATTTAGCAAAAATAAAAAAGTTAATGTTAATATGTCTGTAGTCGTCATGAATGTAAAATTATCAATAATTATAATTCTTGGTCTATGTTTTGGTAGCTTTCTCAATGCTTTTGTCTATAGGCTGCATGAAAATACTAAAATAAAATCCAAGAATAATAAGTTATCAATCACTAAGGGTAGATCTTTTTGTCCGTCCTGTAAGCACGTTTTAGGCCCTATGGAACTATTTCCTGTGTTAAGCTGGGTATTTCTGAAGGGTAAGTGCAGATACTGTCATAAACCAATATCTATCCAATATCCACTAGTTGAACTATTAACTTGCGTGCTTTTTATAGCTTCATATGTTTACTGGCCATTACAGCTTAATGGTTTCGGCATTATTGGGCTCTTAGTTTGGCTAATTGTGTTGCTTGGTCTTATTGCGCTGTCTATTTACGATTTTAGATGGATGGAGCTACCCAATAAGGTTGTATTTCCTCTAATCTATTTGTACTCAGTCTATGTGGTATATATAGCTATTTTTTATCATGCATTTCATCGTGCATTACTCTCATTTTTGGCAGGACTCATATTATTCGCACTATTCTATGCTATTTTTCAATTATCTCAAGCTAAATGGATTGGGGGAGGGGATGTTAAGCTCGTATTTCTGCTTGGGCTGCTGTCTGGGAGTCCTGTGATGGCTTTTTTGCTTGTTTTCATAGCATCACTCCTCGGAACAGGATATGCGCTTATTCTTTATCCTATGAAGGGCAAGTTGATGCATACTAAAATACCATTCGGTCCTTTCTTGATTCTAGCTACAATTACAGTGGTTCTCTTCGGAGCTAAATTACTTTCTTGGTATTCTGGCTTACTAGGCTAGTCGGCAATCTGTTTATGCTATAATTTTTATATGATATCTGTGGGCAAAAGAATAGGGGGCTTTACTATTATTGAAGTGATGATAGTACTTGCATCAACAGGGGCACTACTGATTATTGCAATGACTGTGATAGGTGGACAGGTTGCTTCAACAAACTTCCAGACGGGAACAAGGTCATTCGCAACACAGCTCCAAAATATTGCCAATCAGGTGACTTCGGGACAATATAGTGTTTCGAACATCAATTGCTCAACCTCTCCCGCTGGCCCGGTAAAAATAACGATTAGTAGTGGTGCAAACAATCAGGGAGGTAACGGTTGCGTATTTGCTGGAAAAAATATTTATATAGATAAATATGGTTCGTCGGGCTCTATGTATGTTTTTCCGGTTGCCGCACCTTGCGATAATTCAACGCTTCTTGGCAATACAAATTGCCAAGATTCAGTAACATCAATTAAAGATTTTAGGATGATAGATAATCAATTAAATCTTTTCACCTATTCCATGAGCAGTGGGCTATCTATAAAGTGTATTAATACAAACAAGGGTAGTTGCGACGCATCAAATGCTAGTAATCAAATTTGTGGTTTGGGAATATTAGCAACTGATAATACCACCACAAATAATGGTTCAGAGTATGACCTATACAAAATGGAAGGTAGCAATACGAACAATCAAGTTCCTCCCTGCAGCCTCAACCCTCCACAGCCAGGTAATCCCCCCAATCCCTGCTGGCCTGATCAATTGTGCCAATTTCATGACAAAGGCTTCGATGTACCGCAAAAAATAGCTTCAGCAACATTCTGTATTCAACAATCCAGATCTAACAGAGTATTGGGAGTGACTATATCTTCGAATGCAAATAATTTATCGGGATCGGGCGGCAATATACAGGGATCGGGATTTTCAGTCAATATAGGATTGGATGCAACATGCTAGCTTCTAATTCGAAAGGCGATACCATCGTAGAAGTACTTATTGCACTTGCGATTATTGGATCGGTCATAATTACTTCATCATTGGCGGTTGACGGTATAGCTACTAATAATAGAAATAACTACATTAGGCAACAGGCTATTCAAGTGTTGCAGAATCAAATGGAGCTGGTCAAGGCAGCAAATATATATATACCAGAATACTCACTTAATAATATTTTTAATGTCAAGGTAGGAGCTCCCTTATCTTCGAATACCTCTAATAAATTTTGTGTTTATGTGCAGACATCGCCAATACAATTTAAAACCGACACCTCAAATTGCAAATTTAATCAAATAGGAGATACCAATGGCAGCACTGGATTTTATGATATTAAACTATATTTAGTTAAAGTGTCAATCCCACCCAATTACTACAATCTCCAGGGAGAAATTGATTGGATTGATCAGGGCAAAACATCTCAAAGTAACGCTAAATTAACATATGAGCTTGTGAATAACCAATAATGAAAAATAAATATTTATCTAACTCAAAAGGCTTTACGATATTAGAGCTTCTTATTGCTACTACAGTATTCTCTGCAATTTTATTAGTGCTAACACAGGTTGTTATAAGACTAAGTGGCACGTATTATCACGGAGTAATCCAAAACCAAACGCTAAACGTAGCTAAGAATATTACAAATAACATTGTTCAGCAGATACAGTTTACTGGTGGAGATATTGTAGTAAAAAACAATCCTTTGTTTTGGAATAAAATGTCGATAACCGACACTTTATCTCTTAAAAAATATGAAACTTATTTGTGTATTGGTAATAATCAATATGTATATCAGTTGGACGGAATTAATGACGGGAGTACATCAAACGGCTCATTAATTTTAAGCTATAATACTCAATGCTCAGGCATAGGTCCGTCTTTTGTATATAACACTAGTTGGGATTTAAGAAATTCAGGCACAATTTCTTCATCTTATTATGTCAGCTTAGTTCCCAACCATATGAGACTTGTTAAATTTAATGTTAGCCAGCAATTTGGCAATTTATACAAAGTTGATATTAAGGTTGCTTACGGCACAGATGCCAGTCCTGCAGATACCGGAATAGGATTCAATACTAATAGCGGAGATTGTAATCCAAATTCATCTTACTGCGCCACCACAGAACTCGTTACTTATGTTGAAAAAACGGTTCAATAATGATAAACATAATAGTAATGGATGTTTCAAATTTGAGAAAAAATGAAAAGGGCGTTATTTCAATAATAGTAACTATGGTTTTTATTATTGTTGTGGGTTTGATAGTACTTGGTTTTGGCGAAATTTCCAGAAATCAATCTAGGCAGACCCTAGACAATCAGCTAAGTACAGCATCATATTATGCTGCTCAGTCTGGCATTAATACAATACTTGATAAAATTATTAATAATCAGACATTTATTAATTCTGAATGTGTACCATCAGTCAGTAACCTGGGAATAATATCTTTCAATTCAAACTCTAGCTCCAAGATAACTTGTGCTACTTGGACTAATAAAGTTTCGACTTTGATGTGGGATGACATCTCTGTCAATAAGTCACAGACTGCGTATATACCACTTACTGGACCATATACTTTGATTGTAAAATGGCACAATGTTGGCAATAGTGCCATTATTGCTGACTCTAATTGTGATGGTAAATTTTACGACTCAGTTTCATGGTCAAGTAAATGCCCAAGCGCCGGAGTCTTGAGGCTTAATATTTCCTCAGGACTTGGACCATCGTGTACCGATAGATATTGCCTTAATAATAATTCACAAACATATTTCTTGATTCCACAATTTAGCACAGACGACATTACTCAAGATTTTACTTACGATAAAAAACCAGTTAGGTATTATAGTAAAGATCTGACCTTCAAGATTAATTGTACAAACTCAAATCCATGCAAATATATTAATATGCGATCCATCTACTCTGACTCTGGTGTAAAGATTACTAATTTAACCGGAGCACAATTTGATGGCAGTCAGGCTAGTATTGATGTAACGGCAGTTACAAATGGTGTAGCAAGAAGGGTAGTTGCCCAGGCCAATATAGCTCAAAACTCTCCGGTCAGTAGTTCAGATTTTTCCATAGTATCTACTAAAAGTTTGTGCAAAAATGTCAAAGTTTCTAATACTGATGGAAGTCCGGGTGGATTAACGTTTGATAGTTTTAGTGGATATGCACCCTCCACTGGGCCATGTAAATCTTATTAGTCCTTATTGTGAAACTCTTCGTGAATTCTTTTTAAGTGTGGGTCTGTTACGTGAGTGTAGATTTGAGTTGTAGAAATGTTGCTGTGTCCAAGCAAAGCCTGAACGCTTCTTAAGTCTGCTCCATTCATCAGAAGGTCAGTAGCAAATGAGTGTCTAAGGGTATGCGGGCTTACATGTTTCGTAATTCCAGCCAATTTGGCATATCTAGCAATCAATCTTTGCACGCTTCTTACGCTAAGCCTCTGATAGTCTCCGCTCGTATCTAAATCCTTTTTACCGTTGTATCTTAGGAATAGGGGAGTCTGATTATCTTTTCTGGCTTCAAGATACTTTTCTAGCCAACTTGCAGCATCATTGCTTATGAATATTGGCCTATCTTTCTGGCCTTTACCTCTAACCATGAATTCACGTCTTTTTAAATTAATATGATCTTTATCCAGTTTAACTAGTTCGCTAACTCTTAGACCACTGGAGAAAAGAAGCTCAATTATGGCCCTATCTCTAAGACCGATTATCGTATTCAGATCTGGTTGACTCATAATTCTTTCTAGCTCCTGTTTTTCTAGAAATGTAACTTGCTTACGAACAGTCTTTGCTAGTTCGATTTTTTCTGGGGGCAGGGATTTAATATCTCTTTTAGATAAGTACTTTAAGAAACTCCTTAGTGCTATAAGGTGATAATTCTGAGTTGTTTTTTCTAGCTCATCGCTGGTATTAGTCCCTAGTCTATTAAGCCAGAGCCTCCATTTCCTTATCAGGTCACTATCTATTTCTGAAACCTTAATATCTCCAGCATAGTCTATGAGCCTAGTTAGGTAGTGGTCATAATTAGCTATGGTTTTATTTGATCTATTTTGTTCTATTTCAAGGTATTCCAAAAAGTCAGTTTTTAGTGAGGATAATTCCATATCTATATTGTAAACCCTTTTGCTAAGTATTTTCTTATTTAGAATAGTCTAAGCTGGTATAATTAAAGATATAAATTATAAAAAAGGATAATAATGGAAAAGACTTTAGTTATATGTAAGCCGGATGCAGTTCAGAGGGGAATAGTTGGAGAGATAATTACCAGATTTGAAAAAGTTGGACTTAAGATTGTAGGTGTAAAAATGCTACAACCTGACACTGCTCATTATTACCATCACTACGAAACAATTAGTAAGATGGCCACAAGAAGAGGACAGAAAGCTTTAGATGTAACTTTGAAAATGCTTGAAGCCGGCCCAGTTATAGCTATGGTGCTTGAGGGTGTTGAGGCGATTGAACAGGTTCGAAAAATGACTGGAACAACTGAGCCAAAATCTGCTCTTCCTGGAACTATAAGGGGCGATTATGCTCATGTAAGTTTCATGCATGCAGATAATCTACAACTAGGAATATCGAATATAGTACATGCTTCTGGGGATGCTACCGAAGCCAAACAAGAAATAGAACACTGGTTTAAAGATGATGAACTATTTTCATATAGCGCAACCCACGATGAATTTACTCAACCAAAAAAATAATTTTAACGAAAGTCTTGAAAGGGAAGTATTCTTGAAAAATTGGTGCCCCCGCCACGATTCGAACGTGAAGCTTCTCCTTAGGACGGAATTGTTTTATCCATTAAACTACGGGGGCCAATAGTAAATTAGTATACATATAATACGTTATATACGCTAGAGGATGAAAAGTTATGGCAAATAAATATTTTGAAGATCAATTAGACGGCGAAGAAGTACTTTACGTATTTCATAAGCACCCAATTGTCATGAGGCGCGGCCTAATTCTATTTATGCTGTCCCTACTTGGTGGAACTTTGCCATCACTCGTAAATCCACAGTTTAGCTGGTTTTTTGGAGGCTTGTTGGGCGGTTTGGTCTTAGGAGTAATCTTATTTATGCCATCTTGGATAACTTGGCACTTTAGCGTATTCGTATTCACCAACCAAAGACTAATACAGATCACTCAGAAAGGCTTATTCCATCGAAGTGTAGTTGATATGGGACTGAATCAGATCCAATTAGTTAATTATCAGGTGGCTGGTATTCAAGAAACATTACTTGGTTCTGGTACAATAATGATGCAAACATTCGTGGGGGACTTAATTATTCACGATGTTCATCACCCAGCCAAGATACAGAAGAGAATACTGGAAATATTGAGAGATCAGGGAATAATTGCCAATTCCTACAGTACAAACCAAGATAAAAAGCTTATAATTAACGAACAAGAAGGTGAAGAAATTGAAGAAGCCTAAACCAATTAAATTTATGCGCAAACACTTTACCCGTAATCGGGATAAATTAGTTGCGAGTCAATTTAAAGAAGCTCTAGAAACCTTACCTAAAATTACCAATGAAACCGTCAATGACCATAGGGAAGAGATTCTATCAACGGCCAGAAAATATATTTATCCTTTGCAACATTCAAAACACAGAGTGGTAATAATATCCTCGACCATTTTCTCGGTAGCTCTCCTAGCATTCTTCATTTACTGTGGTCTATCTCTATACAAGTATCAGAATTACTCATCATTCATCTACGGCGTATCCCAGGTTGTGCCGTTTCCTGTAGCTAAAGCAGGATCAAACTACGTTGCATATGAAAATTATCTATTCGAACTAAAGCACTATATTCATTATTACCAAACCCAACAAAAGATTGACTTCAAGTCTGTAGACGGTCTGCAACAATTGTCTAATTTTAGAAAACAAGCAATTCAGATAGTTGTTGATCAGTCATATATTAAAGAACTCGCTAAAAAAAATAATGTTAAGGTAACTTCAAAAGATGTAAATAATGAAATTACTCTACTCAAACAACAGAATTTACTGGGTGACAATAATCAGGTACTAGATAATGTACTGGCTCAATATTGGGGGTGGACACTCAATGACTTTAAGAGGGAGTTAGCGAGCCAGATATTAGCTCAAAAAGTTGTTGCAACTCTTGATAAGTCTACCAATGACAAGGCAAATACGGCTTTGACAGCTCTAAATTCTGGAGCAGATTTTGCAACCATAGCTAAAAGTTATTCTGAAGACAGCACAACAAATGCTAATGGTGGACAATTTCCATTTACTATAGCAGCGGGGAATAAGGAACTATCTCCTCAAGCGCTTAATGAGATATTTAAGCTTAAGGCAGGGCAAATCTCGGGAATTATCAATATTGGATCAGGACTTGAGATTATAAAGGTTATTTCCGTAGACAATAATCAGATTACCGCCGCACACATACTTTTTAACTACAAGACCATTAATTCATACATTGAACCTCTAGAAAAATCACAAAAACCCAATTATTATATATCAGTTAGATAATAAAATAATTGCATTTTCATCTGCATAATGATACTATGACCTCTGTTGTTCGATAACTATGGGCTCGTAGTGCAGTGGTCTAACACGCCTCCCTGTCACGGAGGAGATCGCCGGTTCAAATCCGGTCGGGCCCGCCATTTAGTTCCGTCACTAATCTCTCGCATTTTGAGAGATTTTTTCATTCTAGTTCAACAATTCCACAATAAGTAAGTGCTGTAACCACAATGAGCAATAATAATGGCGATATACCATATTCATTTGACTTCATTGCAAGAGATGAGAGAGGTTCTTTGCTGGAAAACAAAACGAAACCTTTAATTAGACAGTTGAGATAATGGTGATTTATTCTAAATGAAAATTTCTAAAGTGCTGAAACAGAAGAGGGATGATATTATATATTTATGAACAAACTTAAATCTCATCCACACGTAATAAACCCAAAAGAACTCACAAAAAAGGATATCAACCTGAATGATAAGTTAGCGATCTGGATTGCCACACACGTTGGAAGTATGTACTGTTTTTATCTATTTAATGTGATAGCACTTCTTTCGGCAAAATCAGCCTTTCAAACACACGATTTAGTGCCAATTGTTAACTGGATATCTTCCAACTGGATTCAGCTAATATTGTTACCGGCTATTATGGTTGCTCAAAATGTAGCTCAGAAGGCAACTGAAGCAAAATCTCAATCGGATCACCATAC
Source organism: bacterium (assembly GCA_037139575.1). GTDB lineage: Bacteria > Patescibacteriota > Saccharimonadia > Saccharimonadales > UBA4665 > CAIYEO01. The sequence continues at coordinate 12,369 of JBAXGD010000005.1, read as the reverse complement.
GCTAACTTACCTAGCTAACTTACAGGACGAGCAAATGGTCGAACTGAAAAACCAAACAGAAATGCTCAGCATTATAAGTAACAATGAAAAATAGGGTACTCAATCTGTTAACAATGAATAAAAAAGTTATACGACTTAATTTAATTACGGAAAATACAACTTATGGCAATTAAATACTTCAAGGCCCAAAATACTTTCGATAAGGTTTTCGAGGCAGGAATATTGCTGAAAGGAATTAATGGTCTACTGGAAACTTTGGGCGGTCTTTTTCTATTGCTAATAAGCCCAGACACAGTGAATTCTTTTATAAATTGGTTAACTCATTCAGAACTGAAATCTGATCCTCATGATTTTATTTCCAATCATCTTGTTCATTGGAGTAGAGATCTAACCAAGGGCACACTAGTTTTTCTAGGGCTTTATTTATTGGCGCATGGAATCGCAAAACTTGTACTAGTCATTGAAATATTACGAGAACGTCTCTGGGCATATATTGGCCTTATTGTCCTGACTATATTTTTCATAATTTATCAGACATATGAAATAATTTTCACTCACTCTATAGGCATGATTCTCCTAACAGTCTTTGACATTATAATCGTGTACCTTACAACAGTAGAGTATGGCAGACAGAAAAAAGTGCTCGCAAAATCTAAGATCGAATAACTCTAGTATAATATTATTAGTCCGCCATCTTAGCTCAGTTGGTAGAGCGGCGCTTTCGTAAAGCGTAGGTCGCCGGTTCAATCCCGGCAGATGGCTCCAACATATTTATGCGGGTATCGTATAGTGGTTAATATGCAGCCTTCCCAAGGCTGAGAGGAGAGTTCGATTCTCTCTACCCGCACCATTCGAACGAATCATCTTGTAGTCTCCGTTAGTTCCAGTTCGGATTTTGATATTTGGTTCGATTCTCTCTTTGCCAGCCTGACACATGATTGACTTATTATCAAACTTATGCTAGTATTTAATCTGTTAGGTTAAAACAAAAATGTCTGAACAACTACAACGCACCGAATCGCTACAACCGCTTCACGAAGTGGCTAATAATTTAGTCCAAGAAATGGGAGAACAGCCAGAGCAACGCCTAGATTGGCTTATGCAACAGACTGGTGAATCATTTGGCAATGTTTTGTTAAACGTAAACTCAACTGCACGTGGTCTTAGACCCGAAGAACATGACTTTGACGGTGAAGGCGTACAGGCTGGTACAATCGATGGCTCTATCCCCCCAGACCAAGAGGATAAAATTACTCTTTTGGGTGAGCTCGTAACCACGGCCCAGCAACACATCACTTCCCAGACGGAAAAGGGCGAAGACCCACAAATTATTATGAGCGAGTTAGCGGTTGCAATACCTACTGTCGTAAACAAGCTCCACTTATTTGCTGACGGTAATGGACGCACGAGCCGCATGCTTCGTATGGTAATGCGTGATGGCGATCAAATTACCCCTGAAAAAGTGGAAGCCCTGGTACATAAGAATGGTATTGAAAAGTACGATACAACCCCAGGCATACCCCTAGAAACAAGTGTTCTGCGACAAATGCGAACAATGAATGGTGCTTCTGAGATTGCCGTTACTGATGATGTCGTAGACGAAGACACCTTTGCAGACGAGGTACACGAGGATATTTTACGCAAGTTCCCAGACATTAGCCCAAGCGTTGTAAAGGCATACTCGGACAGTGCGAACTTTAGTGAAACGGTTCGCTTGCTAGGTAAAGATAGTGGCAGCGAAGCGGTTAGCCTATCTGAATTGTTTGGCAAAATTGCAGAAAACCCTGATGATCTAGCAAAGTTTACTGCTGTCTATCGGGGAGTTCGTAAACAAAGGGTTGAAGTGTTAATCGGTGGTCTAACTGGTGAAGCACCCGTTCCGATTGATGTTCACGATAAACAAAAAGAGGTTAATAACTGGGTCAATTCACCACGAACACGGTTAAGACTGGCGCCTATTAACCCCGCACACCTGAATACGATTCAAGATTTCCAAATGGCTTACTGTGAAACTTTTGCTCCCCAGCGTAATGCGGCATAGTCGCAAAGTAGTTCCAGATAGCTTCCACTAAGGCCGACAAACAATATAGGTTAGGGTGGGGGTGTAAGTCAGACTTACGGAGTAGATGGGCTAAGATTAGATATTAGTATCGTTCTGACTTGTTTAATGATGCTGCACCAATTCTTTTAAAAGTTATTAATTATAGATTTAAATTTAGTAATCACATAATCTAATGTGCTCTGTCTGGCTATAGATAGATGGTTACCTGGGATTATCTCAATATTAATATTTGGATATTTATTTCTAGGCAATGCCTCTATCCATTCACCAGCTTGTCCGGAAACGTCTTGATCAAATGCAATTATCGTTAAAATTTGTTCACCTGGTATTTTAGAGGCAAAATGACCAGTATCACCATTAAATAAGGTTGGTATATGGCCAATCTCGTATAAAATTGATTTTGGTGATGGATTGAGTGTGCATAGTCCGTTTATGCTCAAATTTCCTATCACTTGACCTATAGAAGTTATTTCTTTAATCACTTGAGATGTAAAATCCATAACTCTATCCTTATCAAAAGGTTTGATGTAGCAGGGGGCTACTGCAATTGGCTCAACTATTTTAGGGTTACCTAGGCCCTGGCAGGCAATACTCCCGAGAAGTATCATTGCACCCCTTGATTCGCCATATCCTAAAACTGCCTCATTGTTTAATTCAAACAAATCAGCATTTCTAGTTATTTCCTGAACATATGCTGCATGTCTTGCTAGGCTTATCGCCTTTATTTCATTAATCATTTTTCTTGGGTTACCTAGTGTTTTGGATATTTCGCTCACAATGGAATCTCTCTCGCTTCCAGGCGTTCCTATAAGTAAGCTACTCAAGCCTATCTCAGATAATTTCTTCTGAATATTATGATTCCTTCCATGCAGACCGGTCGCTAGCGCTGGAGTAATGACTACTGGCATGTCTGATGCCGGTTTTTCAGCTTGATAATAATTTAAGCCAAGCATCATCTCGTCATCAAAACTGACCCTGAACTTATGTAATGTGCCCGTATCTTCAGCCTGACTTATTTTGTGAATGACTTTTTCAATGTTTATTTCATGATGCCATGGAAATTTCCCATATAGATCAGAATCTATTTCTAGAGTCTCTGGGTTAATAGTGCTATTAAAGCCCTTTTCCATGTATCCCTATCGCTTAGAATTACTATTTTCACTATAATCCTATAGCTTATAAAAATAAAATATATATTTCAGCCTCGACTAGTTTTTGCTTACCAGCTACAATATAGGGGTAATGAAATTGTCTAAAAAGTATCTTCATGATAAATCAATACTTCTTCTTCTGACATCTAACCTAATGCTAGCTCTCTTATCTGTAGCACTTATATTTCTTAGATTGAATAATGGTAGAGCAGGAATATATATTGTTCAAAGAAGAGCAAACCTAGGAATAGATCAATATACCCAGGGTGGAATTTCAACAATGATTGGCTTCCTGTTATTCACTCTGCTCATCATTGTGGGTGGATTTTTGATTAGCTATAAATCTTTCAATGACCAAAAGCATGTTTCCGTAGGGGTGCTTTGCTTTAGCCTACTATTAATCATTTGTACGATAGTTGTAAGTAACTCGCTTCTTGCGATGCATTAATAAAATGACAGATATAGAAATACCACTACAAAAAGATAAGACCAAGGCCTATAGGTTTTTTGAGATGCTACCGGGTCTACTTAGCTGGTCGTTACTTTTATTGCCATTTATATTAAGTTTAGTTAACGCAACACTAGCTGTAGTTTTTATACTAGGATACCTATTGTTATGGTTTGTGCGCTCAATCGGGATAGATTTTAGGGCTTTCCAGGGGTACAGAATAATGAATCTCCATAAATCACTAGATTGGCAGTCAATGCTACATGAACTTCAGGTTGGATATGTCAAAGAGGGTGATAGTAGACCGGATTGGCATGATTCCAATGTAAATAGATTAAAGGAACATCCAAAAGCTAATCGTCCAGATGATCTTTATCAGGTAGCATTGGTTGCTGTATATAACGAAAGCAAAGATGTGGTCGAGCCAACCATAAAATCTATCCTCGACTCAAACTATGATCCAAGTAAGATTATTTTAGTAATTGCATATGAAGAGCGTGGAGGCAAGAGAACTGAAGAGGTAACTAAGGAGATAATAGCTAAATATAAGAATAAATTTTTCCATGCGATGGCAGTTAAACATCCATCCAATATACCAAATGAAATTATTGGAAAGGGTGGGAATATTACTTATGCTGCGAGAGAATTAGAAAAGTTCTTGGAATTGAAGAAAATCGATCCTCTTAAGGTTGTTGTGACAACTCTTGATTCAGATAATAGGCCCGATAAAAACTATTTTGCAGCACTAGCTTACACATACGTGGCTTGTATTGACCCCTTAAACATATCTTTCCAGCCAATACCCATGTATACAAATAATATCTGGGATGTCCCTGCGCCTATGAGGGTCATCGCAACAGGCAATTCTTTTTGGAATGTCGTTCTATCATTAAGACCCCATATGCTTAGGAATTTTTCTTCTCACGCTCAAAGCATGAAATCCTTAATCGACACAGATTATTGGAGTACTAGAACTATCGTAGAAGATGGGCATCAGTTTTGGAGGACTTACTTCAGATATGATGGTAAGCATCAAGTGTATCCAATCTATACTCCAATTTATCAGGATGCAGTATTTTCTAATACATATGTGAAAACATTGAAGGCTCAATTTATTCAATTAAGAAGATGGACATATGGCGCTTCAGATGTGGCATATTTTGCTCAAAAAGGTTTTTTGACAGAGAATAAAATACCCAAACTTGATAAAATATTCAAATTCCTCCGTCTTCTAGAGGGGCATGTTACCTGGGCTGTTGCGCCCATATTGCTAGCTTTTTCAGCATTCATACCTGTGCTCTTTAACCCTCAGAACTATGCAGCGAACGAATTGCCTATATTGGTTAGCAGGATTCAGACTGTAGCCTTGGCGGGTATAATAGCTACTCTATTCATTAGTTTCAAAACGCTACCACCAAAACCAGCACACTACAAAGCTCATCGAAATATTTTCATGATACTTCAATGGGTGTATCTGCCAGTGACAACTATCGTATATAGCTCATTGTCAGCATTTTACTCTCAGACTAGACTGATATTTGGACTTTATTACGACAAATTTGACGTAACAGACAAAGCAGTGATGGTTAAGGGTAAGTCAGGCACTAAGCGCACCAGCTAATTGGGTTTGTTTGGATAGTAGGCTGAATAATAAGTAGCAGCAGCTTTATCAAACTTATTAAGAGTATCTAAACAAACTATCTTAAGAGCATCTATTTTGATTGCACCATTTATGCATTCGGCGAGTAGCTTAGTTGTTATTGTGTTCGTTAAGTGCCTTGCATCATCAAGAGCTTCTCTACGGTGTGATAAAGACTTAAAGATGCTCACATACAAATCATCGATAGAAAATGTCTCTAGCGAGCCCTCACGCTTAATAACTGAAATCGAAACGGATAGGTCAGGGGATTCACTAGTCGTAAAGATTGCATTGCAATTATCGCAATGACGACGTCTCCATATGCCAGGATTCTTTTTTGAAGATCTTGAGTTTGTAACCTTCGTATTCCCACCACAATATATACATACCATGTCTATATATTGTCATAACCCTGACGAAAATGGTAGTGGAAAAAAATGTTCATAATGTGTAAAAAAGCCTTCCTAATCTAATAGGAAGGCCAATTTAACAGTTTATTTAGTGTTTTTATTTTGTAGATCTAGATCTTTTGATTCTATCTAATGATTTCGAAGTAAATAATTCTTCATAGAATAGCTTATAGCCATCCAAAAAATTCTTTTTGGTACTCACATATTTTCCCTGTTTAACCTCTTAATGCTACCATAGCTTTCAATTCATGTCAATTTACTAACAGATAGAGCTTATGTAATAGGGGCTTGAAAAAGGTCTTATTATAGAGTATATTTTGATATTCAGTGGACTCTTAGCTCAGTTGGCTAGAGCGCTTCCTTGACGTGGAAGAGGTCAGAGGTTCAAGTCCTCTAGGGTCCACCATATTAATCCCCATATAGCAGGGGATTTTTTTATATCATAAATCGTATATTTAAATAAAGCTTATCCACAGAAGGCTTTGTATAAAAAACAATAGTATTTTACTAGCCTTATACTACCAATACTGTTATATTAATTGAAGTGAAGTTTTAGGTAGTGGTTTTTATCACAAAGAATTATCGGTTTGAATGTACTTGCGATGACATTTAAGCCGATTTTTTTATTTACATCCATATCTGTTATTATGAATGAATATGACTGATAAAAAATTGCACTCTCAAAGACATTCGTTGGCACACATTATGGCTACAGCTATTAAGCGACACTGGCCAGATGCAAAATTCGGAGTAGGACCCGTTATCGATAATGGGTTTTATTACGATGTAGATCTTGGACAAAATAAATTATCTACTGACGATTTTCCTATTATAGAGAAAGAAATGAAGCGAATTATATCTTCAAATACGCCATTTGATCATTTTGATCTGGACATAGACTCTGCAATAAAATGGGCTGAAGAAAATAGGCAACCATATAAGCTAGAACTACTTAATGATCTTAAGAGGGCGGGTACTACATCGGCTAGCGATATTGATTCTGAAGAGCTAGGGCTTCAATCGGATGGAGATAGTAAAGTAGAAGAAGTATCCTTCTATCGAAATGATGACTTTACTGACTTATGCAGGGGTCCCCATGTCGCCAACACTTCAGAAGTAGGTGCCTTTAAATTAATTAGAATTTCTGGGGCCTACTGGAGAGGAAAAGACACCAACCCACAGATGCAAAGAGTCTATGGTGCCGCTTTTGAAACAAAAGAAAAATTAAATGAATATCTTCAGGCTGTAGAATCGGCGAAGAAGTACGATCATCGTAAGCTAGGGCAGGAACTAGACTTATTTGTAATTTCTCCTTTAGTAGGATCTGGCCTTCCATTGTTTACTCCTAGAGGAACAGTATTAAGGGACGAGCTTAATAGGTATTCACAGGAAATAAGGAAGAAGCTTGGCTATCAAAATGTTTGGACACCCCATATTGCCAAGCAAGAACTTTATGAAGTTTCAGGTCACTGGGCTAAATTTGGAGACGAGTGGCTGACAGTATCTAGTAAAGAAACTAAGGACAACTTGGTTTTAAAGCCCATGAACTGTCCTCATCATCAGCAAATTTATTCATCCAGACCAAGAAGCTATAGAGACCTACCTATTAGATATATGGAAACGACCACAGATTATAGGGATGAAAAAGCTGGTGAGCTGATTGGTCTTGCTAGGGTAAGATCTTTAACTCAAGATGATAGTCATACTTTTTGTACGCCTGAGCAAATTGACGAATGTATTAGTAGCTTAGTGGGCACTGTAAAAGAATTTTACGAGACTTTAGGAATGAATCTTAAGGCAAGACTGTCATTTAGAGACGAATCTGATAAATATTTGGGCGATAAAGATTTATGGGACAAGGCTCAAGGAATTCTTAAGAATATTGTCGAAAAGTCTGGCCTCGAATATTATATAGGCGAAGGCGAGGCTGCATTCTATGGCCCAAAGATAGATTTCATGGGATCTGATGTGTTAGGAAGAGAGCTTCAGCTAGCTACTCCTCAGCTTGATTTCGTTCAGCCAGAAAGATTTGGCCTTAAGTATACAGATGAAGATGGCCAAGAAAAAACTCCAGTAATGATTCATTTTGCCTTAATGGGTTCAATTGAGCGATTCTTAGCGGCATATATAGAAAACTCCAAGGGAAGGTTTCCTGTTTGGCTAGCTCCGGAGCAGATAAGGGTTATTACTGTAAATCAGGAAGAAGAAACTATAAGATTTGCAAATGAACTTAAAGAGAAGGCTTTAGAATATAATCTAAGGATTGAAGTTGATAACTCTAATGAATCCGTAGGTAAAAAAATTAGATCTTCTGAGATAATGAAGATTCCGTATACTCTCGTAATAGGCGAAAAAGAGATTAGCTCAGGAAGAGTTAGCCCAAGAATTAGAGAAGATTTAAAAAATGGTCCAGATATTGAGCTACCTAAAGAAGACTTTATCCATAAATTAGCTCATGAATCTGAAAACAGGGCTAAAGTCTCAACTCTTAATGAATAAATCCAAAACTCCAATAATAGCTATAGTTGGTCCGACGGCTAGTGGAAAAACTAGCCTAGGGATAGCCATAGCTAAGCTTATTGGCGGTGAAATACTTTGCTGCGACTCAAGGACTGTCTATAAAGGCATGACTATTGGCACATCAGCCCCTAGTCAAAAGGAGCAGTCTGGAATACCTCATCATTTACTGGAAATACGCGAGCCGGACAAGCAAATTAACGCTGCACAATTTAAAGAAATTTGCTTAAGCACTATTGAAAATATCAAAAGTCGTGGAAAAATTCCTATTTTAGTTGGAGGTAGCGGGTTATATATTGACTCCATAATATTCAATTATTCATATGAACCCCAGGATACTGTACTCAGGGATTCGCTTGCCAATAAAACCCTAGATGAGCTTCAGAAAATAATTAGCGAAAAAAACCTTGAATTACCAATAAATGAAAAAAATCCAAGGCATCTAATAAGCGCAATTATGAATAAAGGTAGAGATAAAGATCGTGAGCTCATAGATGATTGTCTCGTGATTGGTGTAAGCGTTGACAGGGAAGTTCTTGTTAGCTCTATAAAGGCAAGAACAGAAAGAATGATAAAACAGGGACTGGAGACTGAGGTTAGGGCGCTAGTAGACCAATATGGCTGGGATATTGAGCCCATGAGATCCATAGGTTATATGGAATTTAAGGGATATATAGAAAATAAAATAAATATAGAAGAACTTAAGGCGCTAATCAACAAGGACACATTTAATTATGCAAAGCGTCAAAAAACGTGGTTCAAAAGGAACAAAAATATCCACTGGATTGAAGAACAGGGCGAAGTTGTAGACTTAATAACAACATATTTGAACAAATACGGTATTTAACTAGTCATTACTTTGATACAATATCAATATGATTGATCAATTGTTTGGCTCAAAGACTAGGGTAAAGTTACTACAGCTATTTTACTCGAACCCAAATAGATCCTTTTATGTCAGAGAAATAACTAGAAAAATTGACGAACAAATAAATTCAGTAAGAAGAGAGTTGGCCAATTTACTTACCATCGGAATTATTGTTTCTAGGAATGATAACAATAAGCTTTTCTATGAAGTGAACAAGAAATTCGAATATAATAGAGCTCTATCTGAAATATTCTCAAAAGCTCCATCGCTCAAGACCAGTGAGTTAGACTCAGAAGGTGTAGTTATTATTGATCAGGGAAACATTTTTAAGGGCGTTGGCAACGTAGAGTTAGCCTTCTATACGGGCCAATTCACTAATGATGAAATATCCGGAATAGATCTAATGATTGTTGGCGATGTAAATAAGAATAAACTAGATAAGTTTATTTTAGAACTAGAGTCTCAAGAAAATAAAGAAATAAGATACGTGGTTATGGACTTAGAAGAATATAAATATAGGAACCAGGTTAAAGATAAGTTCATTTCAGATATAAAGTCCGCAAAAAAGCAGGTATTAGTCGATAAAAATGGAATTCTGATCAGCGAAGAATAAATAAAGGAAAAGGGGAAAAATGGAAATTCAATTTTACGGAGCAAACTGTATCGCAGTTACCTACAAGCAAACAAGGGTTGTCGTGGACGATAATCTTAAGACACTTGGAGCAAAGTCGATTATTAAGTCCAGCGATATTGGACTTTACACATCTTCTTTAACGGAAGGGGATTTAAGTAATTCTACTGCAAGAGTTATTCTCAAGACTCCTGGTGAGTTCGAGGTTGGTAAGGTTTCTATTTATGGAATTGAAGCAAGAGCTCATACTGATGAGGCCAGCGAAAAGACCGCAACAATCTACAAGATTATCGCAGGAGGCATTAATCTAATTGTGTTGGGCCATGTTTATCCTGAATTTACCGATAAGCAATTAGAACGTATGGGCATGGTAGACGTATTAGTTGTTCCTGTAGGGGGACATGGATATACTCTAGATCCTCAAGGAGCCCTAAAGGCCATTAAGCAGATTGAGCCAAAGCTAATTATTCCTTCAAGCTATGAGGATAATTCATTAAAGTATCCAGTTTCTCAGGAAAATCTTGAAGATGCACTTAAGGCAATGAATATGCAGGCTAAAGAAACAGTTCAGAAATTGAAGCTAAAAGCAGGAGAGCTCAGCGATATTCGTGAGCTAGTCATCTTAGAGAAGTCTTAGAGTCTGACTAATTATATTAAATTTTTCTTTTTCAGGGTTCTTAGAGCCTGAGTAGAAATCTTGAGCTTGGTTTTTTTACCGTCAATGATAAGAGTTTTGGTCTGAAGATTAGGCTTCCATGTTTTTTTAGTGTGTCGCATTGACGCACTAACGTTACTTCCAAATTGTTTACCTTTACCGGTGATATCACAAATATTCATTTTATTTCCTTTATAAGCAATTAGTTTACTATTTTATATTGTTTTCCACCATTCGTCAATAATTATTATAGAGGTAAACCGAGGAAATGTTGCTATAATAATGATTATGTTCAACAACTTAAGTATTTCTGATATTGCTGCAGTACTGCTAATAATTTTATTATCTATGGGGCTACACGAAGCAGTCCATGCTTTTGTCTCCCACTGGCTTGGTGATACAACTGCAAAAGATGAGGGAAGACTGACGATTAACCCCTTAAAACACGTTGATTTATATACAACTATATTGCTACCAATGCTAATGATATTAATTCATGTCCCTCCAATCTTTGTTGCTAAACCCGTACCATTTAATCCTGGCATGGTAAGATACGGAGATTATGGAGTAGCACTTATCGGTATATCCGGCCCTATGACCAATCTTTTCTTAGCGATTATAGGATCGGTTATTTATAAAATCGTTGGAATCGGATCGATATCGATAGCAAACTACTTAACTTTGTTTGTAGATATTAATATACTTTTCTTTATTTTTAATATGATTCCAATTCCACCACTAGACGGCTCTAGATTATTGTATGCTTTTGCGCCCGACTCGTTACAAAGGTTAATGATGAAAATTGAGGGATTTGGCTTTATCTCAATACTTATTGTCTTTGTTCTGGTGATTCAATTCCTGTGGCCTGTTATTTCATATCTTGAAATTACATTAAATAATTTACTACTTGGTTAACACCTCATAAGACAATATAATAATTACTGGCTGGTTAGTTCTGATATTTTGATTATCTTAATAACAATTTATCGGGAGTTCAATATTTCTACATGCCGTGGCATGTAGGTGAGGGCACCCACCTGGTTTATTCCAGGCTAATCAATTCAGGCTAATCAGTCGTAAAATAATTATCAACGGGGTGTGGCGCAGTTGGCTAGCGCGCACGGCTGGGGGCCGTGAGGTCGCCGGTTCAAGTCCGGCCATCCCGACCAATTAACAGAAAGAAATCAATAATGTGGAAAGACTCAAACAATACCTTATATAGAAAATTTGAATTCAAAGATTTTAATGAGGCATTTAGATTCATGGTAAAGGTGTCTGAATTAGCGAATAAACTAAATCATCATCCAAGATGGGCTAATGAATGGAATGTTGTTGAGATATGGCTAAGTACACATGATAAGGATAATACCGTAACAGACAAGGACAGGGAAATGGCCTCCAGAATAGATCAAATTATTGAAAAGCCTATAGTGAGTGGAGTGGGCATAAAACTTTTTACAGATGGTGGTTCCAGAGGTAATCCGGGCCCATCTGCGAGCGGCTTTGTTATTTTAGATAAGAGCGACGACGTAATATTTAGTCAGGGAATTTATCTGGGAATAATGACGAATAATCAGGCTGAGTATTTGGCTTTGAAATACGGCTTAGGCAAGTTAGATGATATGGGCATTCATGAGGTTTCAGTTTATATGGACAGCCTTTTGATTGTTAACCAAATGAACGGCAAGTTCAAAATTAAAAACCAAGATCTTTTAGTGATTTTTACAGATATTAAGAATATTCTCAAATCATTCAAAAAAGTCACTTTCACTCATGTCCCTAGAGAAAAAAATAAACTTGCTGACGCGGAAGTTAACAAAGCCCTTGATAAAGCTATAGCATAATCATATTTATTATGCTATAATATTTAAATCCAGATTATTGACTAGTCGCTTGTATTTAATACAAGAGGAAAGTCCGGGCAGCATAGGGAAAAGGCAGTTGCTAACGGCAACCAAGGGTAACCTTAGGGAAAGTGCCACAGAGAC
>JBAXGD010000004.1:0-30786 GCA_037139575.1 bacterium | reverse complement strand
GAACCCCCGAATGCCAGTACCAAAAACTGGTGCCTTACCGCTTGGCCAATCCCCAGTAACTGATTAATTTTATCTCAGATAGTCTTTTCATACAACCTCAAAACTATTGTAATATCTTTATATTATTGTTATATATTCTTTTCTACTATAATAAACTAATAATGAAGTTGAAGTTTACAAGATTGCCCAATAAGTATAAAAGCCCTCTGCTCATAAACGGACTCAAAGGTAATATATATATGGCGAGAAGTACAAAAAACCAAAATATATTATACCTTGGCAATATTGTTTCAGGAATTGAGATTAATTGGCAATTGATAAATTACCTTAGGAGTTATGGTAGCGTTACGGCTGTTGATATCCCTGGAATAGGCGGAATGGACAATTTTTCTGTTATAGGTAAAAAACCAACAATCGATAATTACGTAGACTACTTAGTTTCTTTAATTAAGCTTAGGTATAAAAATAAAAAATTCATCATAGTTGCCGATGGTTTTGGCTTTGTGATCGCTACGAAACTACTCATAAAATATCCAAAGTATTCTCCAAATGTCAAAATGATAGTAGCAATTAACGGTGCTCTATCCAAAAATTGTTTCAATGAGTCAATTCCAACTGTTAAGTATTTGCGATTCTTAAGATTTCTAAGCTTAAATGAAACATTATTTAAGAAATCAGGTTTTCAGCATCGGCTATTAAATACAAACCCTTTTGTTGATGTTAATTTCGACGATTCATCATTTAACTTATACAGTGCGGATAAAAAATACCTCGATAGTTTAATCGTTAAAGGCGATAGAATTACCCATATTTCAATACTCAATCAATTGAGAAATCTTGATATTAAAGGCAAGATCGAGAATATCCCAGTATGGAATATCCAAACAATAAATAATTCTCTGAATAAAAAAGTCACAGAAGATGCAATAAAGGAAATTTATACAAAATACCATCAATCATCGCCCAAACTTACTATGGATGATCTAATTTTTAATATCGATAATTCACTATCCCGTTTATTCACCATCAAATTACGCAAAAAACTTGTGAGATAAATTCCTTCTTGCTTCAGTTGTAATTAGTGAGATAATTATAATATGTTTAATTTATTCAAACGTTCCAAAAAAGAAGACACATATGTAAATATTTCCAATCGGAATGTTGTCCGAATTGTAATTATAGTAGTTGTTTCCTATATTTTTCTAATTGGGTTGAGGAAAATTTCAGGACCAGTTAAGCTAATTCTAATAAGCATATTTCTCTCCCTTGCAATTAATGAACCAGTTCACAAACTCAGCCATTTATTACCAGGAAAGCTCAGAGGTAATAGATTATTGGGGATATCCATATCTCTGGTATTGGTACTTGGTATATTAACTATATTTCTAGCAAGCATAGTTCCTCCCCTTATAAGCCAAACAGAAAATTTTATTAAAGTTGCACCAAATTTGGTGCATGATTTACATAATCAAGACAGTTCTATTGGCAGATTTATTAATCATTACCAGCTAACTGGACAAATTGACAGCATATCCACTCAGCTAGGCAATAGTCTTAAAACAATAAGCTCAAAGTCCTTCTCTACCATCACTGACATATCATCGAGTATTTTTTCTGTATTAACAGTATTAGTTCTAACATTCATGATATTAATTGAAGGCCCAAGATGGCTTTCTTATATTCACTACCTAATTGACGATTCAAGAAAAGAATTAGCTTCCAAGATATCTAAGGATATGTATGGTGTTATCAAAGGTTATGTCAACGGCCAAGTATTAATGGCATTCATCGCTTCAATAATAATAGTAATCCCACTTCTTGTATTAAATGTAAGTTATCCAATGGCTTTAATGGTACTGGTCTTCATTTGTGCAGTTATACCTTTAGTTGGTCACACAATCGGGTTCGTTATAGTAACAACTGTTTCTCTCTTTCACTCACCTCTCACAGCGCTTATTGTGGGCCTCTACTATATTTTATATATGCAAATAGAGGCTTATGTTATACAGCCAAAGATTCAGTCCAGCAAGACTAATCTTACGCCTCTTATGGTTTTTGTCTCATTGCTTATAGGATTAAGTCTAGATGGTTTGATTGGCGGTTTAATGGCAATACCTATAGCAGGATGCATCAAAGTGCTTGTAGAAGAATTCTTAGTTTCTAGAGGCTATAAGACTAAATAGGATACCATAAGGTATTATCTGGAATATCCCGTAGTCCAATTCCTGTAGCTTTAAGTTCTTCTCTTAATTTATCAGCTGAAGCCCAGTCATTATTTTTTCTTGACTCAATTCTCTTATCAAGTAGATCTGATTCTTTTTTCGTTAGCTCTCTTTTCGAAACCAAGTTGATACCAAAAAGTTCATTTATGAAACTATTGAATGATTCGAGTGCAATAAGCTCACTTTTACTGATTTTATTGAGCGAACCAAATACAGAGCTCAATTTATGGATATATTTAAGTGCCTCTGGTGTATTCATATTGTCTGATATCTGTTCCTGAATAGATTTTTTAATGTCTTCAATCATTGATTCAAGATTCATTCCAGATTCTTCAAACTCTTTAACTGAATAAACCCATGAGAAACTTTCTCTTAAGTTCCTGAGTGTATTTTGTACAGTTTGTAGAATTTCGAAACTAAAATTCGCTTGTGAGTAATAATTCGACTGTAAGACTAGTAGTCTTATTGAATCAACCTCAAATCCTTTATCGAAAATCTCTTCAAGCTTAACACCGTTACCCAAACTCTTCGAGATTTTTTCACCATTGATCATTAGATGGTTGGCATGGAACCAATATTGAACAAATTTAACACCATTTGCTGCTTCACTCTGAGCTAGTTCATTTGTGTGATGAACCGGTATATGCTCAATACCACCAGCATGTATATCAATCGTAGGGCCCAGATATTTGAGCGCCATAGCAGAACATTCAATATGCCATCCCGGGAAACCGGTACCCCAAGGGCTGTCCCATTCCATATCACGTTTACCATTTGTGTCTTTACTGAACTTCCAAAGAGCGAAATCAGATGGGTTAATTTTTTCAGGATTAACCTCAACCCTAGCTCCTTCTTCTAGCTCGTCGAGTTTGAGCTTAGCAAGCTTTGTGTATCGATAAAATTTAGCAGTATTAAAATACACACCGTCATGAATCTTATAGGTATATCCTTTATCTTCAAGGACTTTAATCATATCAATTTGTTCCTGTATATGATCAGTAGCTTTAGGGATTGCAAATGGCTTCACTATTTTTAAAGAATCTAACCCTTTAATAAAATAATCAGAATAATGAGCTGCAATTGCCCAGGCATCCTTATTCTCTTTTGCAGCTTTGGACTGGATTTTATCATCACCTTCATCTGCGTCACTAACCAAATGACCAACGTCAGTAATATTCAATATCCACTTAGTTGTGTACCCAAACGAAGCAAGGCTACGAACTAATAGGTCATATCTAATAAATGTAAACCAATTTCCAATGTGTGGGTAATCATAGACAGTTGGACCACAGGTGTAGATTGTAACCTGTGATGAATCAATTGGTATGATTTCATTAATTTTTCTTGAGATTGTGTTATATATTTTCATTCAGTAGTTCAATAGCGTATTTAATTATCTCTTCAATTTTAGCATCAATGTCATCTACATTCTCTATTTTAAAGCCACTTGCATATTTATGGCCACCTCCGTTATAATTTTCAGCTAATTTATCTGCAATAGGATGACCATAGTTTGCTCGAATTTTACCAGTCAATCTACCCTGTTTATACGATTTAAATGCAACAACAACCTCAACCCCTTCAACTTGTCTCATTTCGTCAATTACAAGCATCGAAGGATTATAGTCATTTGAGTACTCTTCAATTTCAGACCATGGTATGTGAACAAAGGCTACCCTACCATCTCCTGTATATTGAATTCTTTCTATTAACAATGCCTTATATGAAAGAATTTTTCGACTTTTTTTCATAAGCTCACGTCGTTTTTCTTCAATTTCCGGGATACTAACACCACTTTTAACCAACTCAGAAATTATCTCAATAGATCTAGCTGAAGTAGACTCTGTGGTTAACCCTAGTGAGTCAGACATGATTGAACTCAGAATCATTCTGCTTGAAACCATATTCCTTTTCCAGCCGAACTCTTCAGAAAGTTCGTAAATGAGCTCGCCCGTGGAAACAGTTTGTAATATACAGCTATATTGACTGCTAAGAGTAGCTTCAGTTACATGATGATCTAGTATGACGAGTGGATTTTTCATAATACTCTTATATAATCCATTAGTCTTGAGGTTGTCTAGTAAAGATTCAGCGCTGCAATCAACTATAATTGATATATCAAATTTTGACGGCATATCATTACTGACCCTATCCCAACCATCTAGATATCTCAAATATTTTGGCATTTCTAAACTACAGTACATAAAAGTATTTTTACTTAGGTCACCTAGAATTTGTTCGAGGGCTAACGAGCTAGCTAAACTATCGGCATCAGGATTATCGGCCTGTATTATCAGGATATTAGTGGATTTTTCAATTAATTCTTTTATATTGGTGTATTGTTTGTAATTTATCATAAAGCCGTTCTCCCGTCCATCGCACGTCCTAGTGTAATTTGATCTGCATACTCTAAATCAACTCCAATGGGTAGCCCACGAGCTAGTCTGGTGACACTTACTCCTGTATCATTTAATGCTTGGTTGATGTAGAGAGCAGTTGTTTCCCCTTCAACACTTGCATTAGTTGCCAAAATTATTTCCAAGACTGAATCGTCTTTTATTCTTCTAAGCAATTCGGCAATATGAAGCTGTTCAGGGCCTATACCATCAATTGGTGAAACAAGTCCTCCAAGAACATGATAAGTCCCTTGGTACGACCCTATACGCTCTATAGCAAGAATATCAAAAGGAGAAGCAACTACGGCAATTACTTTTTTATCCCGATTTGCATCCGAATAGAGGGGTGACGAATCCATATTTGAATCTATTAATGCAAATGTTATAGGACAAAGCTTTATCGAATCATGAATATTAGATAAGGATTTTTCTAATTTCTTCGAAATGCTCTTATCATGTTGTACAAGAAAATATGCATATCTCTCAGCAGTTCTAGGGCCAACGCCAGGTAAACCTTCAAGTGAATATATAAGGTCAGACAATGCCCTAGGCAAAACACTCATTATTTATAGACCTAGATCGCCTAATGCGCCCATGAAAGGCTGCATTTTTTCTGCTGCAATTTTCTGACTCTGAGACAGCGCATCTTTTATAGCGTCTTCAACCCAATGCTCTAATTGTGCGATATCTTCGAGATCAATCATTTCTGGATCTATTTTCACATGTTTAATTTTTTGTTCACCGGTAATCTCAACTTTAACTGCACCATCGCCAGCCTCAACCGTAATAATTTCTTTTTGTAACTCTTTTTGTACTTTCTTAACCTTCATTAACATTTTGGCTTGATCAAATCTGCTCATAATTACTCCTTTAGTTTTGTTTATTATATCAAGATTTAACTGATTAGATAACTATGGTAGATTTTTGTAGTACTGGCTTGTCTTAGAATTATTAGGCCAAGCTACAAAATAGCTCCTGGTGTTATAAATTACGGCTACAAATACTGCCAGAATAATCAATAAAGATCCAAGTATTCTAGGAATAGGGTTTTTGGGAAATACTCTAAACCATTTGGTAATCAAGAAAGATAAGCCCGTTGCAGCAATTAAATAAAGTGAGCCAATCAACATAGTAATAGTAACCGGTCCACCGAGCGCATAAAGGAAAGATGCAACTAGGATTGTCACAAGAATTATCTTTATGTAATTATTTGGCCACTCACGGATGTAACGATACAGGCCAAATAACACCAAACTCGATGTGAAGAAATCAAAGAGAGGTGCAACACCTAGCCAAAGTATGGAATTCTGATGCATGCTAATTAAGATATTGTATGGCAGCAACAATAGATTAGTTAAAGTTTTCAGTAGATTCGGAAATGAATTTGGAAGGCCAATAATTGTGAGTAGGTTTGATGGTTGGTGGACGATTGAAAATATCAACGGAATCGACAATAAAAGACCATAAAAACCAATTAGTAAAATGTACTTCCTTTCTAATCTAGATAGGAGCTCTTTGATTATTTTCCTTTGCCATAAAATACCAATTAATCCAATCCAAATCATTCCAGGAACATAAAGATAGAAAACAATCATAGAAACTAGTACTAGAAATAATTTATTTAAGTTCCGGTTTTCTTTCAGATATTCCCTAAACCAGAATATTAGAATAGTAGATAGGTAAAGTACGTCAGGAACAGCAGTTCTAGAAGTATGGAGAACCCAGGCCGATGTCATGAGTAGTAGTCCTAAAATTGTTGCAATGTTCGGGCCAAATTTCTTTTTGATGACTAAATAGAAAATGTAAATAAATAATAGTGCCCATATTACACTCGTAAGTCTATAGAAGAATATATGGTGAGGATATATGCTGTTCGTTAAGTAAATAAAAAACCGGTAAGGAAGATTTGAAGAGTTATTAATGAGATCCGTGAGACTAGACGATGAACTTATAGTATTTATTTCGTACTTGTTCATACCGGTATTTAATGATGAAAGTCTGAAAGTAAAAAGAAACAGTGTGAATAATGCCCCTATACCGAGGAAATAGTAAAAAAAGAGCTCTTTTTTAATTATTTTGTTAATCAATTTCATTTATAAAATTATAACACTTATTCAGAAGCATTATTACTATGACGAGAATCAATTGATGTGAACTTCTGCTTTTGACGGTCGAAGTAAAGTTCAACTGCACCGGTTGGCCCATTTCTATGTTTTTTAATAAATATGTCGATAATATTTTTTCTATCAGTTTCAGGATTGTAGTAATCTTCGCGATAAAGAAACGCTACTACGTCTGCATCTTGCTCGATTGATCCAGACTCTCTCAAGTCTGAAAGCTGAGGAATTTGTGGAGATCGTGATTCTACTGAACGGCTCAACTGACTAAGGGCAATTAGGGGAACATTCAGCTCACGAGCAATACCCTTTAAGCCCCTGGATATTTCGGAAATTTCTTGAACCCTATTCCCATCTCCAGATGAACGGCTACCACTCATTAATTGCAAATAATCTACTATAATCAGTCCAAGCGGCCTTAAGTGAGCTTCTCTACGCGCTCTTGTCCTCAAATCGCTGACTGTTATGCCCGGCGTATCATCAATATATATAGGAGCTTCACTTAAAGTACCCATGGCCTTACCTATTTTTTCGAAATCTGCATCAGTAAGATTACCGGTTCTAAGATTCCATGCATCAACTCCAGATTCAGTTGAAAGTAATCTGTCTACAAGTTGCTCTTTACTCATTTCTAGACTGAAGAGCAAAACCGTTTGTTCGGCTTTGACCGCAACATTATGCGCTAAGCCTAATGAAAATGCAGTTTTACCCATACTCGGTCGAGCAGCGAGGATGAAGAGATCAGATTTTTGAAGACCCGCGAGTATATTGTCGAGATCTTTGAAGCCGGTTGGCACGCCCCTAAGTTTGTTTTTATCTTTATGTAGATCGTCTAATCTATCAAAACTCTCAGCTAAAATTGTTTCTAAACTAACAACATTCTGTTTGATATGTTGCTGGCTAACATTGAATATATTAGTTTCAGCTTCTTCTATTAGGTTTTGCAATACTTTTGTCTCGTCAAAACCAAGATTAGCAATATTTTGTGAAGCTTTAATTAATCTTCGCCTAAGTGCTTTTTGAGATACTATTTCAGCATACTGCTCAATATGAGAAGCTGTAGGGACATAGTTAGTAAGCTCAGTAATATACCCAGCTCCGCCGGCTGCATCTAGAAGTCCGTTATTTTTTATTTGATCAGTAATTGTTAGAACATCAATTGCATAATGCTTTTCATAGAGTTGATGTATAGCATCATAGATTTTTTGGTGCCTTGGGTCATAGAAATCTTCCGAATGAATAGTATCTGCTATTTTCACAAGCGAATCACTATCAATAAGGATTGAACCTAGTAATGATGCCTCTGCCTCAATATTCTGAGGTGGAATGTTTAATTGATGATTGTCCATGCTGCCCTCTTAGAAATATCTTTTTATGATTGTAGCACCTCAGCACCGTCAAAAATATTGCTTATGTTATTTAAATCATTATTCTCTTTTTTAGTATCAATGTTCTTCAGCTCTGGTGCATAATTTGCAGATACTGCAATATCATGGCCAGTTAACTCCTTGAATTTCAAAGTAACGATGTCTTTATTCTTTATATCATTTATTTTTTTCTGATAGAACAAATGACCAAAATCAAGGTTCAGTGTATCCTCAATCATTTTAGGTCTGGCCATCATAAGAAGTCCGTAAAGAGTGTTATTCGTTTTCTTAACTATATTAAGGAGATCTTTCCATATGAGCTTATTGAATTCAATATTCTTTGCTGGAGTGGACTTCTTTTTAGCAGGCTCCTCAACACTAGCCACGGGCGTCTTAGGTGTTTCATGAATTATTTTAGACTTAATCGGTGCTATACCAACATTCTGCGTGCGAATAGCTGAAGGTTTTGGCTTATGGTCCTGCTCGGTAATAGAAATTTTATTCGTACTGTATTTATAAAGTAAGATTTCAAGGAAAGCATCAGGATCTGATTTAGATGGAACATCAATAAGATCAGTCATTAATGACATGTAATCGAATTTTGCTTCATTACCTTTTATTAGCATCTCATTCCTGAGAAAACTCAGAATTTGTTTAGAAATCAGACCAGCACTAAAGCCACTATTGAAAAGTAACGAAAGATCTTTAATGATACTCTCTTTTTTGCCGTCATTGATTGTTGATACAAGTGCGGAGATTGATTGAATTGGTGGTAATCCTAGGCTCTCATTCACAATATTAATAGTGATTTTATCATCTCTGTTTCTGAGTTGATCTAGTATACTAATGCTGTCTCTGAATGACCCTCCTCCATGATTAGCAATAACTTCAAGAGCGTTATCATCAATCTTAATTTTTTCTTTTTTAGCTATGGTCTTAAGATGAGCAACTAAATTCTCTTGATCAATTGGTTTGAAATTATACCTTTGGGTTCTACTAATAATCGTTTCAGGCAATTTGTGAGATTCGGTAGTTGCTAAGATGAAAATCACATGAGCAGGTGGCTCTTCTAGAGTCTTAAGAAGAGCGTTAAATGCTTCCTTAGTTAACATGTGAACCTCGTCAATAATATAGACCTTATATTTTGAATTAGTGGGAGCTATGTTAACTTTATCTCGGAGATCTCTGATTTCATCAATTCTTCTGTTACTCGCGGCATCGATTTCAATTATATCTAACTGAGTAGATTCTGAATCGATCACGCCATTAACAGATCTTGCCAAAATTCTAGCTACTGAAGTCTTACCAACCCCTCTAGGGCCAGTAAATAAATATGCATGTGCTATTTTATTATTCTTCAGAGCATTATCAAGAGATGAAGTTATATAGTCTTGGCCTATCACTTCATCAAAGTTTTTAGAACGATATTTGTTATATAGTACCTGACCCATGTCAGTATATTATACGCTAAGGAAGGTATGTTTTGTTAGAAGAAAGTCTAAAGTGCAGCTTCTAATGCAGCCCACTCGGTACTGTCATCATCTTCTGGGACATTGATGCTTACCTGATCGCCAGGCTTTGCCTTAAAATAAGTTACGCTAGCTAGTAATACACGATAATTTTTTGATCCGACTTCAACGAAATAATGACCAGACTCAAGCTTTAAGGCGCCAACAAGTTGCTTCCTCGGTATAGGACCAATCTGCTTATACAGAAATGCACCGTCGTCAGCAATAGTAAGCTTTAATATGTCGCCCTGGACTAGCTTGGACTTACTTGCGTAATTAGCTGGTACAGGGTAAGTTTTGGCATCGCTACCAACCATATTTTGGCCATCGAAGACACCCTCAATAACCTTACCAAGGGATACTTCTTTAACCGAATTTGTTGCAGCCATGTCGCTACCTACTAAGCTTATAATAAGCTCGCTAGCCGCTGCAAGGTTTGTTTCTGCTTCTTGTATTAGGGCTCTAAGCCTTTTGATTTGTTTGTCTGGTACATCTGCCATGTTTGTCTCTCAATTTTTTAATGTGTTTTTTTAACCACACACTTAAACTAAAAGTATCATTTATCGTTTTATATGTCAAAAAAATACAATAGTTCTGTGGATAAGTATTAAGCTAATTCTACAGTAGCGCCGGCTGTCTCGAGAGACTTCTTAGCTGATTCAGCATCGTCTTTCTTAGCCTTTTCTAGGATAGTCTTAGGAACGCCATCAACTAATGCTTTAGCTTCACCAAGTCCAAGACCTGTCAATTCCTTAACAGCCTTAATAACTGCAACTTTTTGAGATCCTGCATCTTTCAATACAACGTCATATTCTGACTTCTCTTCTGCTGCTGGTGCTGCGTCTGCTGCTACAGCTGCTACAGCTGCTGCTGGTGCTGCTGCACTTACGCCCCAGTACTCTTCTAGGAATTTAACAAATTTGCTAATTTCTAGTGCGCTCATTTTATCTAGTTCTGCAACAATCTTTTCAAATTCTTTTGGAACTACTACTTTGTTCTCTTCTGCCATAATAATTTATCCTTCCTTATTATTCTTAATTATTTAATGTATCCGCTCTGGCATTCAAAACGTTCATAACGCCTCGAATGTTTCCAGCTAATACGTTGACAAAACCATTTAATGGGGCCGATATAGTACCTACCAATTGAGCTCTTAGCTGATCCTTGGTTGGCAACTGTGACAATTCAGTTACTTCTGCTGCGCTAATGAAATTACCGTCATGAGTTAGGGCGCCTACGAATTCGATTGTAGGAGCTTGCTTAGCAAAAACGGCTAGGTCCTTAGCAGGAGCAACTTCATCAGTGGAGTTGAATGCATATAGCAATTGTCCTTTGATTTCAGTTTTATCAGCGCCGCTAAACTTATCACTTGTTGATAATGCCTTAATAATCAATCGGTTTTTTATAACTTTAATAGAAGTGCCGTTTACTTCAGCGCTTTCTCGTAATGCCTGAATCTCTTTTACTGAAGTTCCAGTATATTTAGCGAGTACAGTTAATTTAGACTCTTCAAGCAGTGTTGTAACTTCTTGAATAATATCTTCTTTTTTCTGTCTAGTTAAAGCCATATTTTATCCTTTAAATTAAAAAAACTTTGGCGAACCAAAGACTTTATGCAATAAGTGATTAATGCCTCGGTAGCGAATTAAGTATCAGATACAGCTACTGTCTTTGGTCGATATATTAACTTTATCAATTTATCGCTCATATGTCAATAATTTAAGGAGTTAATTTATTCCTATTGACAATAGTTAAGGCTAGAAGTATATTTAGATTCGTTTGTTTAATAATATGGAGTAAAAAAGTGTCAGTTGATAGAAATGAAAATCTCAGAAATAACGATCAGCCTTCAGAGGTTGTTATTCCTATTTACGAAGAATTAACCGTCGAACAAAGAAGAGAACTTTTTAACAATACCGATACTCATGAAATAATTATACAAAGCTGGCTAAATAGACGAATGAACGGACAAATTAAATAAAGATAGCTACTGTTTTTTTTCGAGCTTTTTAAGCTTATAAGCAGTGTATCTTTCAGCAGCCAGTCTACTGAGCTCCGGATCTTCATCTTTATTAACAAAAATCATAGATGAAGCAATTATTGGATGTCTTTCTGCAATAATGTCATGCATAGCTTTAACTATTTTTCTGTACCCAGGGTGACCCTGAGGACTTGTCCTAAGTTCTATAAAGTGAATCATTTCACGAGCGTTTATAGTAACTTTCCAGCGCATTCTATGTCCCATCAATGTGGCATACTGAGACTCTAAAATATAGCCTTTTTCTTGGAGTTTGCTATGTAGCTTCAAACTCTCATCAAAACAATCTTCAAATAAATCACTCAGGCCTGCCTGATCAATAATTTCAGGACAATCATAGCCATAACGTGGAGTAAGCTCCTGCCATTCTAGATCATCTACGATTCGATGTCTTTGCAGATCCCTGAATATTCCATAGTCACAAATTATATCCCAGGAATAATGTATTTTTTCTAATGCCCGACCAGGTTTGTGCCTTCGATTCATTCTTTCACCAACATAAGCTTCTACAACTTTCAGTTTCTTCTCGTAAGTCCAGGCAGCTACTTCGTGACGAATTTCATCAAGAGAAAGACTACTGTTTTCATAAAGCATATCTGGAACTATATCTAGTTCATTCATTGGCCAAATATCAGACAACATAACATCCTTGGTTTCCATAGAATATGCTTTTGGTAGATATTTCTTGGTGAGTCTTTTCATAGTTTTATTTGTAAGTGATTTATAGGCAATGAAAGCTCCACCTCTTTCCGGTAAATCGGCTCTTTCAAGAAAAACAGGTATAGTTTTTCTAGTTTCGTCTAATATATCTTGGCCTGCTTTATTAGATTCAGTAAGATCATCAGCTAATAAATTCATTATTAAGCTTTCAAGCGCCTGACCTGAAGCGAAGATGCCTACTGTTGATGTTGTGCTCGCAGGCAGAACTAATCTAGCGGCATCACATGCCTGTGCCCTGATAGCATTTTTCCAGGCAAAATCCCTCTCCTCTTCCGGTACAGATGAACTATTAGCTATGTAGTCTGTTAAATCATGCACTATCTTAGAATACTTATTAAAGATTCCATCTATACAAGAAACATATAATTCTCTAGTCTCAGAGTCTAGAGTATCTGGGACGTGATACTTATAATTACCCTGCTTATTCTTTTTGTCATAGTAGATATATCTAGTGGATTGCTCAAGATAAGCCGCTAAGCGACCGCGCTCTAATTTCTTGGTAAGTATATTGGATGCATTTTCAACGACTAAATGTTGGCCAACTAATTGCTGCACAGAATCGTCTCCATAAGCAGAAATTACTCTTTTTAATAGATCCTTATCTTTTGTTTCATTATTAAGAAATTCATCGCTCAATATTGTTCGCATATCATCACCTCTACGAGAAAGTCTTGCCATAGCCGCAGCAACTGTAACCGGATCTATCTCTCCCGTAAATGCATAAACGTCTTTGTCTGTATTTGTAACCATGTCCGCTAGCTTATTGCCCTCAACCACAGCCATTTCTTCATTATTAGATTTAGAAACAGTTATTTGATGGTCAATAAATGTCGCGGATTTGTTAGAAATTATTTCAGCAACGGATGTCGCAAGTTTAGTATTGTGATCTATGCCATCGTTTTTCATTTCAATTTCAACTAACTCCCATATCTGATTAGATATCTCTTCCTGCTCTCCTACGGAATATATAACTGGTAGTTTCCTCTTTTTGGCCTCAATAAGATATCCAGCTCTGATTCTCTCAAGGAAATCGGTATCTAAGTTATCAAAACGATCTCCTTGATATCTGTCATTCACTCTCTCCTTTAGAATATCCACTGATGCATCAAGAACGATCATCAGATCGGGAACCATTTCACCGACCGCAAATTCTATAATGTCAGTCATTTTTTTATAATCAGTAATATCATTGCGAGCATAATATTGAATCGCCAGTGTTGTTAAGTAACTCCTATCAACGAGACAAGTAATACCTTGATTTATGCATTGCCTAATAAAATCTAATGACTGGCTTCTAGCAGCGTTATATAGCAAAACCTCAGTCTTTGTGTTCATTGGGTATCTTGGATCTTGAGTCAGAC
The DNA here is from genome assembly GCA_037139575.1 of bacterium. Lineage (GTDB taxonomy): Bacteria > Patescibacteriota > Saccharimonadia > Saccharimonadales > UBA4665 > CAIYEO01. Next base: position 17,057 of record JBAXGD010000004.1, on the reverse strand, counting down.
GTCTAATTGCTCTAGCAGTAACATCATTTTGGCTATCGGGCTCTCGCATAATTTTATACGGAATATTTAACTTTTCTAACCTGTCAGCAAGTAGTTTAACCTGTGTTGTCTTGCCAACACCCTCCGCACCCTCAATTACGATGTATCTGCCCTTATTCATATGATAATCCGTCTATTTTTGTTGGCATAACTCTTTTATCGTTATAGGCCTTTGGGAGCATCATTTCAGGCGTCCAATTTCTCATCACATGCTCAAGGTCAGTGCCTTGTTGATATTTACCTGAAAACCCTTGGTCTCTACCGGCACCATAATTTCCCTCAACCTCATTGGTTTCATGAAAAACTGCTTGAGCAATTCTTTCACCAACTGGCAATAAAACCATCTCCCTATTATTAAGATTAAATATTTCTAACGTAAGTCGATTAATATATCCTGGATCTACCCATCCAGCATCAAAACAAACTGCAATTCCATTTCTTGCCCAACTCGATCGAGCTTTAAGCTCATAAGCACCCGGAGGAGTTATACCAAAGAATTCATGAGTATGAGCTAATATTCGTTCTCCAGGTTTGATTGCAATCACAGGATGGTTATCTGGTATATTGGCAAGCGGCTTGAATCCGTATCGATCACACCATTCCTTATGTGGCATTGCCTTGAATGGTCCATCAAAATATCTTTCAACATCTTCACGGTCTAAGGGGTTATAGATAATTCTTTCGTCATTGTTCTCTATTCTGTAGTAGTAATAGCCAAGCGTAACGTCAAGACTAGCATGAGATACATGCTCATCAGCATAGGGGAAGCATTTAATGTGACCATCCTTAATTGCCTGTCGAATTTGAATATTACTATAAACTCCCATTTGTCCTCCGTTTAATCTAATTTTACGATTGATTGATTGATATACCAAGCATAAGCGTTAACATCCAATCTATATTTTCTATACAGTGAATATTTTTGTACAATGTGTAGAGATGGTAAATATAAAAAACTTAAAAAATAGTGAGCTCATTGTTAGGGCTATTTCATTTATCGTTGCCATCAATGCTCTTTCTGTAATCTTTTCGACGCTCATAGATCAAAAAATATTTGAACATGGGATAAGAATCAGCAATATCTCTGTTTCAATCAACCTTATAGCTGGCCTGAGTTTACTTTACTTTGCAAGATTATTATCAAGACGAAAGCAAACTGCACGAACTGTAATTTTAATAATTTACTGTCTTATAATATTGAATAATTTAATAGGATATTTAGCCTATGAGCATTCTTTGAGGCCTTATTTAATTTTTAGAAATCTATTCGTACCAATGTTTATAATTTTGGGCCTATTGATGACAAGGAAATTGTTCGTGGTTAAAAGCGACATAAAAAGCTTTACCTCATCACTACAATTCATATTTCTATTAATATTATTAACTTTCATTTATGGTGTTCTTGGTTTTATGTTGATGGATTTGAGAGACTTTCATCAAGAAATTAATTTTATCGGCGCTGCTAAAAATACGATTGATCAATTCGGCTTGGTTGGACAAAACTATATTCCATATACCGCTAGAGCTCGACTTTTCGTCGATTCGCTTTCAGTAGTTAGCACATTTGCATTATTTTTATCTCTAACTTCTCTTTTTCGACCGATTAAATCCCTTTTAATTGACCAGAATAGAAATAGACAAATAATGCATCAGTTGCTAATCAATTACCCAGCTTCTAGCGAAGATTATTTCAAATTATGGCCTCATGATAAGGATTACTTCATAAATGACACACAGAACGCAGGGATAGCTTACAAAGCACATAATCGACACGCACTAGTTATTGCTGATCCTTCTGGTGATAGTAGAGAATTTCCTAAATTGATCAAAAGCTTTGATGAACTTTGTTATGTGAATGATTGGAGTCCTGTATATATCCATGTAGACGATACAAACCTAGATCTCTATAAGTCTTCGGGCCTACAAAAACAAAAATTAGGCGAAGAAGCTATTGTTGATATAGATCACTTTCAGAAGAATGTGCTAGGAACTAAGTATTTCAGAAATATAGTTAAAAGATTCAATAAAAGTAACTATAGCTATGAATTACTAACTCCACCTCATAGTGGTGTTGTTATTAATTCTTTAAAGAATATTTCCAAAGAATGGCTGGACTTACCCGGCAGGAGTGAAAGAGGCTTGATTATGGGATATTTCAGCTATGCGTATATGCAGCAATGCAATATTCTAGTAGCAAAAAATGTAAATAATGAAATTGTAGGCTTCATTAATCAGGTGCCTTCTTACGATATTGAAGAGGGCAACTATGATCTTTTGAGACATTCAAAAAAATCAATAGGAAATATAAATGACTTCTTGATGGTTTCATTTATTAATGAGTGTAAAAAGCAAGGCTATAAAAGAGTTAATTTAGGTCTATGTCCGCTAAGTGGAATAGATACAGAAAACAATGAAGAATCACAGACTCTCAATAAACTTTTCAGATTCATGTTTAAAAACGGAGATAAACTTTATTCTTTTTCTGGGCTTAGAAAGTTCAAGTCTAAATATGAACCCGAGTGGTCTCCAAGATATGTTTGCTACAGAGGAGGGGTAATTGACTTCACGAAAGCTCTCAGCTCGTTAAATAGAAGCTGGAAAGTTCACTCGAAAAAGAATTAATTATAGGCTAGATAAATCAACTTGAATGCTTGGTCCCATTGATGTTGAAAGGAATAGGCCTTTGATATAAGCACCCTTAATAGATGTTGGCTTATTTGACTTAATATTAGAGACTACCGCGTTGAAGTTATCACGGATCTTAGTATCGCCAAAACTTACTTTGCCAATACCTAAGTGTACTATTCCTGTGCTATCAACTCTATATTCAACTTTTCCGGCCTTAGACTGGGTGACAGCCTTAGCTACATCCATAGTTACAGTTCCGCTCTTAGGGTTAGGCATTAGACCTTTAGGTCCCAATAGACGAGCATATTTACCAAGTTTAGCCATTAGTGTTGGTGTAGAAATTAGGATATCGAAATCTAGTTTTTCTTTATCTAATAATTTAATGAAGTCATCCATTCCAACGATATCTGCTCCGGCTTTTTTAGCCTCTTCAGCTTCTTTACCATCTGCAAACACGGCAACTCTAACAGTTTTACCTGTACCTGAAGGGAGGATAATTGAGTCTCTTATATTCTGATCTGCATGCTTAGGATCCACGTTCAAATTCATATGGAATTCAACTGTTGAATCAAATTTAGTTGCAGATGTTTCAATAACTAATTTAATTGCTTCTTCAATTGGATAGATTTTGTTCTTTTCAATCTTCTCAGCAACTTTTTTGTAGGTTTTTCCCCTACGTTCAAGCAATGTTCTTGTAGGCTTAACAGATTTCTTAGGCTTTTCAGCGTTCTCTTCAGCGCTTGCCTTCTTAATTTCTTTAACTTCTTTAGCCTTAATTTCTTCTACGGCTTTAGCACTTCTTTTACCAGCTTTGGCAACTACTGTCTTAGTCTTTTCAACTTCAACTTCTTCAGGAATCTCGATAACTTCCTTAGTTTTCTTAACTTCTTCTTTAGCCATATATATCCTTTCGTGGTTCAAACGACAATTAGTCTCCCACTACTTAATTAAAATTTTATTCTACTTCAACACCCATGCTTCGTGCAGTACCGGCAACCATCTTTTTAACAGAATCTATTTTATTAGTATTCATGTCTCGAGCCTTCACTTCTGCAATTTCATTCAACTGTGTTTGTGTCAATTTAGTTGCGATCTTTTCGCTATTAGGTTTTCCAGAACCCTTTTTAATACCAAGCTTATCTCGAATTAAATCGTCAGTAGGTTGACCAACAACTCTAAAGTCCATTGACCTATCATCGTAGATGTTCAGATGAGCAGTAACGGTTACATTACCTAAATCTCGAGTTTGTTCATTAAAAGGATTAATGAAGTCCATCATATTAACACCATACTGACCCAAAGTACTACCTACAGGAGGAGCTGCTGATGCTTTACCTGCTGGGATCTTCAATTTTAAACTAGCTTTTACTTGCTTTCCTGCCATAATATGCTCCTATTATACTCTCTTAACCTGTAAACTGTCTAGCTCAACCGGAGTTTCTCTACCAAACATGTTAACGAGTACTTTTAATTTGCCTTTTGCTGGATCAATTTCATTAATGCTTCCATCAAAACCTTTGAAAGGTCCATCAGTAATATTAACAACTTCCCCAACTTGATAATCTATCTTGTGCTTAGGTTCATTTCGACCCATTCGCTTCATAATTTTATCAATCTCTTCTTGCTCAACTGGACTTGGTTCACTGCCACTTCCTACGAAACCAGTTACACTTGGAGTGTTTCTTACGATATACCAAGCATCTTCACTCATCTTCATTTCTACAAGTACATACCCTTGGAAGATTTTCTTTTCGACAACTTTTCGCTTACCATTCTTAACTTCGATCATTTTTTCCTTTGGTACTAAGACCTGGAATATTTTATCCTTCATGTCGAGGCTATCAGCTCTTTGTCTTATAGATTCCGCTACTTTCTCTTCGTAGCCAGAATAAGTATGTATTACATACCATTGCTTTGATGTGTCATATCGTTTTGTCATTGCTTTAATATCACCTTCTTAAATACTTTATCTAATCCTAAATCAATGAGAGCAACTATCAAGCTTAGCACTACTGCAAACACAACGACTGCAGAGGTTAGCTGACGTGACTCCTTTTTGTTGGGCCATGTAACAAGTTTGATTTCCTGAAAACTATTTTTAAAATATTTAGGAACAATCTTATTTCCGAGCCAGATAAAAGGCTTGAATATTGTTTTGAGAGCTTTTTTAAATTTAGCCAAGAATTTAGCGCTAGATTTCGAACTATTTTTAGCGGTTTTGTTCCTAGTTAATTTCATAAAAACACTCTACTCCAAATTAAAAAACCTACTATTTGTAGGTCAATGTGTCAATATTACATTATAAGGGGTCAATAGTCAATTAGTTTATGTAGTTGTCATTGTTTATGGTCAGGAATGAACACAGTGAAGGTGGAACCGTGGTTGATAGTTGAGTTTAATGTAATTTTACCGGACAATATTTTAGCCAGCTTAGCAGATATATATAATCCCAAGCCCGTGCCAGACTCTTTGCTTGTGCGATAATCGCCAGACCTGAAGAATTTGTTAAATACCTTGTCTTCATCAGCCTTACTAATCCCGATACCGTCGTCTGATACTGAAAATGAAATACCATTAGTCATCATTTTTGCCGTTATTAGTATAGTACCTTTCTCTGAGTATTTAATAGAATTTGTTATAAAGTTTTGTAGTATTTCCTTCACGTACAATTTCGATGAATTTATCGATTCTAGATTTGGATCTGACTTTGTTTTAATCTGAATGCCTTTGTCGCTAGCTTTAGGCTCATACTCAGATGAGAGTTCTTCTATAATTTCATTTGCATTTATTATTTCGGTGCTTGAAATATTTTTGTTATTTTCTGCTCGAGCCAAGTTAGTTAAATCATTGATTAATTCAGTCAAAAAGATTATTTGCTTATGAGACTGGTCGATTTCATGCCTTATATCATTGGTTAAACTACCCTTATCAATCGAATAAAGAGCGTTTGAAAGATTTCCTTCGGCTATAGCTATAGGATTTCTAAGCTCATGAGAGACTACACTTATAAACTCGTCTCTTTCATCATCCAATGATTTCTCAAGAGTGATATCTCTCATACTAACTACATATCCGCCATTCTTTTTATTAAAGCCGGCATGCACAGGTGCTACCGTTAACTGGATACTGATTGAACTGTTATCGACGTTATAGAGAATTTTATAATCTTTCGAATTTATAACTTTCTTTAAATTATTGAATATTTTCTTAACATCTACCTTGTCATCATTTTTATCTATCAAATTTAAAAACTCGTAAATCTTTTTTCCAATTATAGATTTATTACTATCTATCAAATTTAAAGCTGATGCATTGTATAGGGTGACTCTGAAATCTTCATCGAGTGCAATTACAGCATCAGACATATTATTAATGAGTGATTCTAGTGTCCCGGCATCAATAGATTTTGTATTAGAACTTTCCTCTAGCATAAGGATAATTATAGACCATCAAACATTTTATATGAATTATTCTGTCGTTATGATCGTAGGAGCGAATATTTTCATCTCTTTTCTAAGATTTTTGGGTTGATGTACGTATTTGGATAATTCAGCCCAAAATTCATCACCATGATTCATGTGCATCGTATGGACCAATTCATGGTAAATTACATAGTCAATCAAATTCCAAGGTAATTGTATTAGGTATATATTAAATGTTAATTCTTTCAGCTGATTACAGCTTCCCCATCTGCCTTTTAGTGGCTTAACGTGTATGTTGCTGAAGTCAAAGTTATTCTCATTAGCAAGTTGGCTAGCTCTATCAACAATATATTTTTCAGATTCTTTTTTTAGTGCTTTTTTAGATGCTTTGAAAGCAGCTAGCTGAACGTCGTCATCGGCGGGCTTTTTATGTAAGGGATGAAAAATAGTCACATAATTTTCTTTTACTGATGTCCTAATCTTATCTGAATCATTACCAACAAATATGATTCTGTGGTCTTTGCCAATATTCTGTTGGTCATCAATTATTGTTAGATTTTTCCTCTTATTACTATTAACCCATTCCTTATTTTTACGAATGAATTGTATGCCCATCTTATATGTTACCCAAATTGGCATGGACAGACGGATCGAGCCGTCATTCGAAAGTGATAATTTTAATGATTTATTTTTTCGATTTTTGTATATCTTTATTTGGCCAATTTCATCGATAAGAAATTCTTTATAAGCCATGGTAAATTATCTAATATTAATGTTACGACGAGTGAGGTCAACTCTACCGCGGGAAGCTGAATTTGGAATTAAATTCACTAGCTGGGGCCTCTTAACATTGGCTGTCATGTCTTGCATAGATAAAAAGCCGAGATCGTGCATCTTTTTAATAATGGCGCTTTGCTGAGCTTTAAAAGTGTGTTTACCGCTAATGACAATGTACTGATCGCTTCTAGAAGGATTTTCCATAGACTTAACAAGCTCGTCGAAAGTTTTTTGGCTTATAGACTCAGAGTATTTATCATCAATTTTTCTGTGATCACGGTTTGAAGCTCTGTAGAAAGCTGATTCCATATCTATTTGAAGCCAAATAAGTAGTGGAGTAGATTTACAGTCTTTGGCTAACTGGCTGATAATTCTTCTTTTCTTCTGTGAGCTTGCGTTAACATCATAAATAACACTAAGCCCAGAGGCTAGAAATTCTTGCGCCATTAAAATCATAATCTTTGAGACTAGATTAATTTCCTGTGTAGATTTAGCTGGTCTACTGAACAAGCTACCGCTTATTTTATCTGAACTAATGTGTGCGGCTTGCAACTGGCCAGATAATTCCCTCGAGAAATAAGATTTACCGGCACCAGGGTAACCATATACCATTATAAGAAGAGGCTTGGTAGGTATTATCTTACTCATATAATATATTATTCTATAACATATTAAGGGTAATTACAAAAGATGATTATACAGGATGACAATAGTTGTTTTTTAGATTATTATCTATAGAAGGCAGATATAGGAGAGTAGCTCAGTTGGTAGAGCACTGGTCTCCAAAACCAGGTGTCGCAGGTTCAAGTCCTGTCTCTCCTGCCAGGTATTGCAAATACTACAACATTATGTCGTAGTATTTTTTATTTATAGATTTTCTAGGGGTATACCCGTTTTTTCAGATACTTTTCGTGCCCATTCAAGTAGTTTTTCGAATTGATTATCTCTTGCAGCAAGTTCTGTTTCATATTTATCAATTCTGGAAATGAAACCATCAATACTATTAAGTAGTTTATTATGAGACTCTTTCAATTCGATGATTTCGGTTTCTACGGCTTTAAATCTAGTATCAACCTGATCCATGAATACATGGATTAAATTCACTAATTCATCTGTCTGCTTGGAAAGGGAAATTTCGAGAACTTCTCTAAGTTCTTCTTTATTTACATATTCAGTCATACTCATATTTTAACACCTCCTGATATTTAAATAAATTATTGATAGTTTTGATTACTGTTACTCCTGCCATACAGGTCACAAGACATTCATTTGCTCATCATCACTATTGTTATTTAGCTCGTTTTTAGTGGATTTGACTTGAATTGCTACAATCCTTGAGGCATCTTCATTTGAACATAATATATCGACAACTTTGGTATTCCTCATAGTAATAGAAGTAAGATGACATTGCTACTATTGAGACGTAACGTTAGTGATCGCACTCAGTGCCTCACCATTATATTCAGCGACAAGTATTTGATATTGACCGAGAAGCGTGTTGTATTGGTCAATTAAAGAGTTCTCCTGATCAATATCGTTTGAGTATATGTTGTAGTTGTATGTGTTTTCGTACTGGTTACCATAATTCGCCCAGTTAACACTATACTTATATGCCGTTTGAGCGTTTTTGTTTAGCTGGTCGATTTGTGAATTAAGTTGGTGGAGCCGTTGCTCGTCATTGTTGAACAGATTTGTTACGTTCGTACCGGCACTAGTTACTTTGCTTCTGTCAATGAAATATGGCGAATAGGATGATTCTAGATTTGAAGGTAAATTCGCGTATTCTGTGCCCATTATTGAATGAAGTTCATTGAATTCAGCACCAGGTTCAAGCTTGTTGTATTCTGCAATCCGAGCGTTTAAATCACTATTATCAATAATAGTGTACTCGTCTTCAAGGGCTTTATTGAGAGTTGAGTCACTAGTATAGGCTGCGTGTAACATCTCGTGCGCCGCAGTAACTACCTCAACATCATGCAACTCTTTAGGCATTTGGCGTAAGAAGATCTGGTGTGTTGTGGCTGAATAGCAGCCTTGTTCAACGTAACCGTTTTGCGACTGGTCCAAAGCGCAAGCTGTAGCTATCTCACTATCTGAAATCTCCTTAGGATGAGTTCTTAGAAAAACAAGCTCACCTTGACGACTCATACCGGCATCATTTGCAAGTTTTATCATGGTTTGACTTGCAGATGATATGGTAATGAGGTCTGCAATTGGTTGCCAAGAGAATATTACGAGCAGAACAACTAGGGCTAATAATAATTTCTTGTGTTTTGTAAAAACACTTAGAACGATTCTAGGTGCTTTATTGGTTTCATCAAGCTTATTTTCCCAGTTTTTAGCAATCTCAGATGCAAAATCACAATCAACTGGCTTTGCAGCGGCAGCTTCCATATAAAATTTTTCAAATCCATCTGTGTCGTTGTTAATAAGATTTATTAAGGCCTGTTGTTCCAGGAGTAGATACCAATAATTGAGAACAGTCGAGTCTTCTTCATATTTTTTTGCAATATTATTGAGTTTATTTTGAATTATGGTTAATTTTTGAGTGGTAAGCTTGTCCTCATTATATAATTTTTCAAGTTTTTTAGAATTAGTTACAATAAGATTAAAGTCTTCATTTGTTTTTAAATCTTCAATTTCCATAGAATCTACTTCTTCCCTTTATGATGATAATGAAAAAGCATTATGATTATGATAACTAGTAGAAAATCTGCCATATATATTGTCTCTCACTAATTAGTAGTATAGACCTATAGTCAATCTAATGACGTATGTGCTTGCTTAATTATTAGTTCAGGTAGATAGTTATAAAAAATAAGGGGATTTATTATGAAGATTACTAAGAAGAAATTATTACTACCAATCAGCATAGTGGCTACGGCTTTAGTTACTGGAGGTGTAGTTTATGCCTTTAGTAGCTCTAGTTTTCTCACAAAAGCCCAGAATTATGTAAGTTCACAATGTAATTCAGCTCTAATATCCTCTAAGAATACCGTTGCTAATAATCAGAAAGCCACTGTTTGCTATAACTACTATAAGAATATAGAACAAGATACAAATATAACTAATATCAAGAGCTCTAATGATTCATTATCTAGCTCAATACCTTATTTGCTTGATGGAAATGGCACAGTATTAGGTAAATTAATAGGTGGAGGGACACCCATGAATTCATTAATCTCTTTTTACGATTCCACTTTGAATAAAGTAATTGAATTTAATCCAAGTAACGGGGCAATCGCAGATACTACTTCGCCTTATTATATTTCAAATAACTGCAGTGGAACAATCTATAGCCTTGATGCAAGTTTTTCAACTGCGCTATATTTATTAAATGGGTTCCCTCAAATTTCGTATGCAACTACGGTTAGTTCAATTTCTTCTGTGCAGCACTTAAGATCACAATATGTAAGTGGTGTTTGCCATCAAGGTAATTGGGATAATGGCTCAGGTAATGGCTCAACCGTATTTACTATGACTCAAGTTACACCCGATATTAGTTTTCCAATTGCATTACCTATAACTATCAAATAAATTCATTGATAGATAGCTGAAAAAAGAATACTTTTGCTAAATGTGGATATAGGCAAAACAAACTAGCGCTCGCAAGAGGGTTTTTTGCCTAAAAATAATCAAAGGCAAGCAATAAAACCTACTACTAAAAGATAACCCGTTACCTAGCGGCTTTATCAATCTTTTAAGCTTAAAATAACGCTAGAATAGCTTATACTTTACCAATTCTTGCTCTAGTTTTTTTGGCATCGGATTTGGCCAAGAAAAACCACCATTTTGCACCCATGATTCTCCCTTTTCCGTGTTCGGTAATTCTTTAAAAACAAAGGTCATGAGTTCATCGTGAGGGTATAGATAGGTATCATCTTCGTGCCTGAAAGCTACATATATATCTTTACCAATATACTTCTTATTGATCGTCAGCCTACCTTTTAGCTGTACCTTTAGAAACTCAACTCCATCAATATGATTAGCAATAAAATCTGCACCTTGCCAGTCATCATTCAGCCACATGCAGGAATAACCGTATTCAGCTAAAGTTGCAGCAATCTTTTGAAAATTGTAGTTTTCTTTCTGCCTTGCATTGAGGTTTGTGTACTTTATTTTTTTGAGCATCATAGACCAATGATATCATTACCTGGATAGAATCAGCCATAATAGCTCATGATGAATATATATCTTGATATCGACAGACTACTACTCGCAAATGACCTCAACCTAGCTAATCACGCTGAAGATTTTCTAAAATATTTATTAAATTGATATACCCTTATAGTACTCTCGTAACGATTATTGATTGTTTCGGTATTTATCAGATAAGTTATATAATAAACAGATATGAAAACCCCGAGGCTATTATCTACATTCCTTCCCGATGGATCTTTGGAAGGAATTAAAGTTGTTGAGCTATCCGAGAGCTCGATAAAGGCATTTGTTGTTCCTCGAATTAGGCTCAATGACATAAAGTCACGACCTGAAATAAACCAACCATCTTTGTATCTACTTATTAACTCTGCTGACAATCAGCTATATATAGGTGAAAGCGAGAACTTCTATCATAGAGTGAAGAATCATGATCAGTCTAAGGACTTTTGGGATCTGGCCATTGCGGTTGTATCTAACACTAACACTCTAGAGAAAAGCGACGTTAAGTATCTAGAAAGTCTTGCAGTTGAAAAAGCTCAATCAACTGCTGCCATGGAAGTACTAAACAAAACTGTACCGGCACGTAATAATGTTCATAAGTTCAAGGTCCATACTCTTGAGAAGATACTCGACGATACTGCGCTAATCGCAGAAAGCCTCGGTTTTAGTATTTTCAAGACCAAACAAGCTAAACAAACAGATATTTGGAATTTAAAGGCTAAGAAAACAGATGCAAGTGCTGAATTCAGGGGTGACAGGTTTGTTATTCTAGCTGGCTCCAAAATCGATAAGACAGTAGCTCCGAGTTGGAAGATGAGTTATCCTCAAGCGCAAATCGAAAGAGACGAAATACTCAACAAAGGCTTAGATAAAGGTGAATACATTGAACTTACTAAGAATGTGACGTTCCGAAGTCCAAATCATGCAAGTGGCTTTGCGACTGGACGAAGTATTAATGCTTGGTTAGCATGGAAGAATTCGGACGGTAAGACTATGGATGAAGTTATTCGAAAAGGCATTAAATAATGAGCGAATTATCAAAAAAACTACTTAACTATTACGCAACTTTTACTGAAACAAAGTTTAATTTCTCTAGGCTCATTACTTACCGATGGTCAGACGATGAATTATCTCTCGATTTTGGAATTTACCCTGAATTTACCAATAAACTACTCGAATCGGCCACAACAGAAGATACGAAGAGTATTACTGTAAAAAAGGGCCAGTACGTAGTCACTATAAAAGCAGATGCAATTCTAGCGCCAATCATGGATAGTCTAAAAAATGATTATTCTGTTGAATTTTTAGAAAGGTGTATCAACGACAGCAAAGACACGAAAAGAACCTTCAACGTAGATAAGGATGGCAACGCTGCCGAAGGAGAACAGAGCGCAGACTCAACCAAGAAGCAGTCATTTGAAGAAGGTACCCGAGCATACAACCTCGCACTGCGCAAAAGACTGGACGATATCGTAACTATTGCTCACAAAGACAAGATCGATCATCTCAAAAAAGATCGCAACATCAACATTACCCCGGGGTCTACCTTTAACCAGCGGGGATATACTCAACGCTTCTTTGATGCATTACAAGAAATTGCATCTAAATCAACGGATGCCCGCGACTATTTCGACAAAGCGAACGCTCATTTCGAAAAAAATGTTACCGACGTAACGATTTACGACTTGTACTACAATTTGTATGCCTACATGACGTATGTTGGTATGGGGACGTTATACGCATTCTTTCACGCTCTAAAGGGTGATAAATATAATTTTCCCCTGTATTTTATGGAGCTTGAGCTCCGCTCTAACCCCAACGAAGATGAAGTTGAATTGCAGATACCTAGAGACATCACCCTGATCAACACTCCAGCAATAAATGTGTTTAAGTTCGAGAACGTACTAACGCTACCAAGGTCCAGCACTCGCAAGCAAGCCGGCGCTCATATTCGCTCAATGCAGACCTTCCTTCAAACCGTTTACAAGGTTAATAATTCTTTCTTGCAGGACGAAACTTTTGAGCCGATCCTGGCCGAGCAAGACGATAGACCGAGCATTTACCCTCGTATTGGTCTGCAGATTATTAAAAACGAAGATAAAAAGCTTCTTGATTATTCAGAAATACACGCTCGGGTTGATCACGGCGAAAAAAGCCAATTTACTACATTTATATCACAATATATTGAAGGTAAGGTTCCTAACTTTCAGACAGAGACAGACGAAATTTACAAAAAGGCATACCCCCAAACCTCACCCAACCGATACATCCACGATAATCCACTGCCATTAAATGCATCGCAAAAACGTATCTTAACAGCAGTACAAAACGATAAAAACAAAGCTATTGTAGTTGACGGCCCACCAGGAACAGGTAAATCACACACTATTGCTGCAATTACCTATTGGGCGAATCAAAACAATAAATCTCTTGTTATCACTTCGCACAAGAAAGAAGCGCTAGACGTCATTGAGCGTATGCTTGATAAAAAATTCAAAGCTATACACCCCCATGCCAAGCCAAGCATATTAAGATTGTCTCAAAATACCCAGTCTCATAATTCTATAAATAACACCTTAGCAAGCCCTGTAATTATCGCAGCTTCAGACCGAAGCTTAGAGTCAAATTTGACAGCAGTTGAATCAGACCTTAAAAATCAAGTAGAAGACTTAACACACTCCCTAACAAGCAAAATAGAAGCCCAGAAGCACTATGAGCAATATCTTTCTGATCTGATTAAGCTTGATGTGCTATCAGAGCAGCTTTCAAGTACATATTCTGGAATCAAAGATTTTCCAAAATCCCAGACATTGATAAATATAGATGCTATCGAGGATTTCTTGTCGCTCACAACTAGTATTCCTGCAAAAACCACACAAGAGCTACGTAGCTTGTTGCCACTTAAAGAAAATACTCCCCAGATATTAAAAGCGCTAGAGTCATTACATAAAAATAATGCACTAAGTAGTGCCGGCAGCGACAAAAAACAAATACAACTTCCCGTCGATTTTGTATCGATAGTTAATCAACTTTCGGAGGAACTTAACAATAATAAATCAATTTCAAGTTTGAAACCTAAGGATGATTTAGTGGGTGGCAAGTTTGCAAAGTTTAAGAAGCGAAATGCTGTGGACGGGTTGCAAGCAATGCTTACGGAACTACAGAATATCAAGTTTGCTAGTACTTTGAGCAATATAGCACAAATGTTAAATAAACATAAAGACGACCTAAATCTAGCAGATCTACTAACCGCAGTTAAATATGCAGAATCCGTAACAAACAATGGCTCAGACATTGCAATGGCAAACGTTGCCCTAACTAATCCGGTATTTGCAGGTCAGCAACCAGAACAGGTATACCAATCCCTCCAGACTATGGCGCCACTGTTGGGCTCATTTGACGAAGACCAACTGAGCGCAGTCGACTCTTTGTTTGCGCAGTACTCAGACTTACTAAAGGCATTTGGGGTTGACCAAAATAACCTGCAGACATTAGCGATACTTAATGCAAATACTCAGCTTAAAGGATGGCTAGTGCTGCATAACGACATATCATATCGCTCTAAGGCTTTAGATAACGCAGTACTGACAAATACAAACAACTACCAGATATTAACCCAAAAAGTAATAGAGCATCAAAACGACGAACGGCTAAAACGACTCAACCAACATGTAAACGAAATAGCCCAGATTAAACAACGATACGATAAAGGTCGCCGGTTTAGTGACGAGCAAACAAAGCTTTTGCTAGATAACATTTCTGTAATAATTGCCGAACCAGCCATGATAAGCCAGTACTTTCCTATGAACGAAGAGCTTATGGATATGCTAATTATTGACGAGGCTAGCCAGGTATCTATTGCAGATTCAATATCAGTAATGTTGCGATCTAAGCAAGTAATTGTCTTTGGGGATGAGTACCAGTACGGTGCTGTAAGTGCCCAAAATGTGAGCACTAAATATTCATCTGCATATTTTAAAGAAATAATAGATGCCTATAAAGACGGTTACAACGTAACCGTTAGTGAGCAAGCAGAAAAGGCGCTTCTTAACGACCTACTCAAAGACCAGACAGATGACGATCCCATCCAGCAGACATATGAAAAGCCAAATATAGACCAAGGCACCATTGACTGGCTTAAAACTTTCGATATCCGTACATCTACACTTAGTTTCACAAAAGCTATTGCCAACTACTCTACATCGCTCAAAGAGCATTTCCGTAGCTTCCCAGAGATTATTGATTATTCTAACGAGATCTTTTACCGTCCGGCACAGATGGAGCTTATTGTTAACCGTATTCGTACACAACCAATTACCCAAACGCTCATATTTGAGCAGATAGACACTAAGGGCAAGACCGGTGCAAATGTTAACTTAGACGAAATCATCTTCATCGCCGAAGATATCAAAAAGCGTATTGCAAACGGCTTTAAGGGTAGCATTGGCGTTATTACATCTTTCCGTGAACAGCAATTACGGTTGGAAGAATACATGCAAGAGCATTTTAATTACCGGCAACTGCAAAAAGACCATGATTTGGCAGTGTGGTTTGTTCGTGATGTACAGGGAGAAGAGCGTGACATTGTGTATTACAGTTTTGTAGAAGATAAAAAACTGGGTAATGCCGACCTTAAGACAATTTACCCGGTAGTTGGTGGTGTGGCTGACAGCCCACGTAGTATCAAAATGCAACAGCTAAACGTTGGCTTTAGCCGCGCCAAAGACACAATGGTATTTGTGCATAGCATGCCTATCAGTGACTACAGTTCTACTCGGCTGGGTGATGCGCTCAAGTTTTACAAAGATTCACTTACTGAAACCGAGAAAGCCGATCACTTTATAGCCGACACAAGTATCTTTGACTCACCACAAGAAGAATATTTGTACAAAACCATATTGCAGACTGACTTCTATGTTAAGCACAAAGAGTTTTTACATATTGTGCCTCAGTTTGAAATTGGTAAATACATCAAGGCAGAGTTTGCTGCCCAAATACCCAAATACCGTGCAGACTTTTTGTTAACTTATACCAAAGACGGAATACAAAAATCTGCCATTATGGAATATGACGGCATTGAGTTTCACTACAAAAACCCAAGCGAAGTTACAGCACAAAAACTAAGTCAAGAATTTACCGAATACGATATAGCCCGCCAGTTAGAACTAGAAAGCTATGGCTATAGGTTTATTCGTATCAATAAGTTCACCCTGCGGCCAGATGCACCCGGCAAATCAGACGCCGCAATGCTGAGCGACATATTACATAAAACATTTATTGCAAATTAAGGAGCAACATCTATGAGCACAGACCCGCAACTATCCGAACAAGACAAACTAGCAGTCATAGAAGCCCTAAACAGCAATAAACCCCTTCCATCTGGCTTAGCCACTAAGCTCTTCCCGCATCTGCAGGATACATATGATGTCGCTAAGCTCAAAAACGTCAAGATTCCGCTGTTGCAGTACGAGGGCAAACGTACAAAAGCGCAGATACTAGCTAGTGCAGATAGCATTACCGGCGCAGGGCCTTTACAGGTTGTGCGAGAATTTGGTGATGCCAAGGATGACGAGTGGCGTAACCTAATAATTCAGGGTGATAACCTGCAATTTTTAAAGACATGCTACAAAAACCAAGACCCACTGATTAAAGACAAGGTTAAGGGTCAGGTTAAATTAATTTATATTGACCCTCCGTTTGCTACCAAAAGTGATTTTGGAGGTAACGATGGTGAACGTAGCTATCAAGATAAAGTTGATCAATCTGAGTTTTTAGAGGCTATGCGCGAGCGATTAATATATATGCGAGAATTGCTGGCTGATGACGGAAGTATATACGTTCATCTAGATCAGAAAATGAGCCATTATATAAAAGTGATTTTAGATGAAATTTTTAACAAAGAAAACTTTGTGAGTAATGTTATATGGAGGAGAACAGGCGCCCAGAATAATCCAAATCAATATGGAAATAATTATGATGACATACTATTCTATCAAAAATCTGATAGACGTCTATGGAACAACCCATACG
>JBAXGD010000003.1:0-36200 GCA_037139575.1 bacterium | reverse complement strand
GGAGTCCAAAGCGGAGAGCTCCTTACGATTTCAGGAGTTTCTGGGTCTTGCTTTATAAGTAAGTGGCTATTGATAGAACCATCGCCAGAAATTGCGCCGGTAATTGTTTCCCCGTCTTTAGCCTCTATTGCATCAATAACGATTTCTTTGAAATAATCTAAATCAGCCGATGTAGTGTGAAATTGAACTCTTGGACCATCATCCCATCTTTCAAATCTTTTTCTAACATGAGCAAGTGTCTCCTGCGCATGAGTACTAGCGGGGTTATAGAAGATATCTATATCCTTATAATCTCTTGCCAGTAGCTGACCTTCTCTTGATTCCACGCTAATAATCTATACCTTTGTTGGCAAGGAACTTATCATCAAAATGATGCTTAACTTTAGTCATATTAGTTACAATATCTGCTTTCGATAACAATGATTCTGGGAAATTTCGTCCAGTTAAGCAGATACTAGTTTTTTCTGCCCTGGAATCAATTAGTTTTTCTAGTTGCTCAACGCTAATTAGGCCATCATGGACGGCGTTATTGATTTCATCACAGACTACTAATTCAAATTTACCCGAAGAAACTGCCTTTAATGCTTCCTTGTATGTAATTTCTGCAGCAGCTTTATGCTGTTCTTCGGTAATTTCGCCGTCACTTAGATCGCCAGCCTTATAGAATCCCTTACCACCTTTGTAGAAATAAAGATCATCTTTAAATAAAGGAGCTAAATCTCTTAAGAGCACATGCTCACTCACTCCCCAATGCTTAATGAATTGTATGAAAGCTACTCTCCACCTATTGCCAAGTGCGCGAACAAGGAGCCCAAGACCAGCACTGGTCTTGCCCTTACCATCTCCCGTGTAGACTAAGACAACGGAGTCTTTTGTTTTGAAATCTTCAAATGACATAATTTATATATATCTTACACTATGAGGCAGAAGCTAGTCCTGAAATATCTGTATCCTGGTCCGAAGATTTTCTGAGTTCATCGTAAAATACCTCGAAGGCCCTTAATCTTAAATTCTGCTTTAATTCTCTATCCTTTTCGGTGTCACCAGTAAGACGAATAGATAGTAATTCTTGGAATACGGCATCTTCATAGATCTTTTCTTGGGTTGCTTCGTCATATTCGATTTCATAATCTGCGCCTGCATTTTGTGCAGCATAATATTTATTGAGTATTTCTTTTTCTGGGTCTGAGTCACTGAAAAGATCTTTTAGTTGAGACGGGTTATTCTTATAGATTACATCAAATAGGTCCAATAAAGCCTTTTTCTTAGCATCAGGCACATACTCAGCAGCGCTGATTGTAGGTTCGGCGTTTGTTTGTCGTTCGATTTTCTCTACCTCACTCATAAATAACTCCGTATTAATACGTATATAATAGCATATTTAGACTATTTTTACAATATTTGAACTAATTGTTAATTTTTTAAATAATTTTATGTTTTTTTAATGCTTCATCTAGTTTTGGTCTATCAAAACCAACAATAATGTCACCTGCTATATCGATAACTGGTATTCCCATTTGTCCAGACTTATCGATTGATTCTTGGGCAATCTCTTTATCGCTATCAACATCTTTATCGATATATTTAACATTTATGCTGTCCATATAGTCTTTTGCTGCATGACAGAATGCACACCATGATGCGCTGTAGATTGTAACTTTTGCTGTATCACTCATTAGATTTAATTATATATTAATTGAATTATATATCCTAGTATTGATTAACGGATGTAAAGACTGATATAATGAAGCGAAATGAATAAAACAGCCGCGCCAAAGACGACGTCGACTACTAAAAATAGTGATCCTCAATCTGTTAACTCAGCTTTAATTGCGCGTAGTAATTTTATTGGTGCTACTGTGTCAATGAGCTGGCAATTAGCTATTGTTTTCCTTATTCCGGTAATCGGTGGCTATGAACTGGATAAAGTCACTAAAACATCACCCATATTTTTCCTAGGTGGTTTTGTCCTCGCTATGACACTTTCAGTGCTGGTTGTTCGTAGATTTTATGAAGAGTTCAATAAAATTAACTCATTGGGAGATAAGAAATAATGTTTGGTTTTCTAGCAGCTACTACACCGCCAATTCACATTACTAGTGCATATTTATTCAAAATTGGGCCACTTTTAATCACCAACTCAATCTTCTATGGTTGGATTTGTTCAATTATTATGTGCACATTATTCATCTGGGTTGCTCGACGAGTAACAATTCATCCCCAGGGTGGATTAGTTCAGTTTATTGAAGCTGGGGTTGAGTTTATCCGTAATCTCGTTGAATCAAGCTTTGAGGACCGAGAACGATCATATAAGTACGTGCCTTACTTTGTTACCCTTTTCTTCTTCTTGCTAATGAGTAACTGGCTCGGATTAATTCCTGGAGTCGGTGAATCTTTCTTAGCCGGAGAAAATCCATTACTTAGAGCATTTACGGGTGACCTTAATGCAACTCTTGCTGTCGGAATAATTACTATGGGATATGTTTACGCATCATCAATCCGAGAATCTGGCGCTAAAGAATATTTCGGACACTTCTTTATTGGTAGTCCTCTTAATCCCCTGTATTTTGTTCTAGGAATCCTGGAAATGTTCACAGATGCCACTAGAGTTATTAGTCTTTCTCTTCGATTGTTCTTAAACGTAACAATTGGTGAAATTATTATTGCCGTATTCTCATATCTCGGTGGCATAATTGCTCCACTTACTGCCGCACCTTTTACTCTGATGGAGCTCTTTATATGTGCTCTTCAAGCATTCATTTTTGTCATCCTATCCGTGATGTATCTAGCAATCACAGTCAATCACTCTACTGAAGAGCACTTGACCGATGAAGATATAACTGAAACAATTAACGGAAGAGCTAAGGTGGCGACACTTTAGAAATAAACAGGATGATAAATTTAATAAGTAAAATAAGGAGAAGTAAATTTAAATGTTAATACTAGCAGAAGTAACAAACGTAGCAATCATTGGTAAAGGTCTTATGATCGGTGGAGGTCTAATCGGACCTGCATTAGGTATTGGTCTTGTTGGCGCAAGCTATATGCAAGCAGTTGGTCGTAACCCAGAAGCATCTAAGTTCTTAGGTCAAGCACTAGTTTTTATAGCTATTATTGAGCTAATGGCGCTTCTAGCATTCGCATCAATCTTTATCGTAAAATAAGAAACTTTTAATAAATAATGAATACAACATATTTCGCAGACCAATCATCTGGCTTAGGCGCTTTTGGAATCAATCTTCAAGCGTTAATTATTCAGATGCTAACTTTCCTGATTGTCTATTTGGTACTTAGGAAATATGCCTTTAAACCAATCCTTAAGGTACTTAAGGAAAGACGAGATACGATCGAAGCTGGTCTTAAGCTTGGTGCTGAAATGCAGAAGAAGAATGATGAGCTTAATGCTAAAACTGAAGAGCTATTACATAAAGCCCAGAAAGATGCAGATAAGCTTCTTTCTGACTCTAGAGATGAAGCTAAAGCTATTGTGTCCGAATCTGAAGAAGCTGCTAAAGCAAAAGCCGATGGTATCCTCACTGATGCAAACAGAACTATCGAACAAAACACATTGAAGGCTAAGAAGAAGCTTGAAAAAGAACTTGTTGGCCTAATTTCGGAAGCCACTGAAGCTTTAGTTGGGGAGAAGATAGACTCAGATAAGGACTCTAAGATTATTGATGGCATATTGAAGGGTAAAGAAGCGTAAAAAGCATGAAAACCTCTATCTCTAGTCTATCCAGCATTATTTCGAAGAAAACCATCGATGGTGGTCAATCTAAGGACCTTCCTAGAGAAATTGCTGCATATCTACTGGATAACGGTCGAACTGGCGAGCTATCTTCACTTCTAAGATCTGTTCAGGAAGATTGGGCGATAAGTGGAAGAGTTGAGGCTACTGTAGTTTCAGCATTCAAAGTCACCAAAAGTACCGAAGAAGACATTAAGACAGAGCTCAAAAAAGTATATCCTGAAGCTAAGAGCATTACCCTGTTATATGAAATTGATCCTAAACTAGTTGGTGGACTCAAAATTAGTACTGCAAATTACCAAATGGACCTAAGTATGCTGAGCAAATTAAGTAAATTTAAACAGTTAACCCTATCGTAGAGATACAAGGAAAGGAATAAAGTTTTGAGCGAATTATCTATAAAAGAACTATCACAGGACATAAGAGCTGCAATTGAAGAATTAAAGGCTCGACCTGAAATTGAGAAAGTTGGAGTCGTAACCCGAGTTGGTGATGGTATCGCCTGGATTTATGGACTACGTAATTGTGGCTATAACGAAATTATTGAAATCGATGGTGAGAATAGCTCAAAACTAACAGCTTTTGCCTTCAACCTAGGAGAGGATGAAATAGGTGCTGTAATTTTAGGTAACGATTCATCTGTTAAGGCCGGTGCTAAGGTTCGACTAACCGGTAAGGTTATGGAAGTTCCAGTTGGTCCAGAACTTGTTGGTCGTGTTGTTGATCCACTCGGTAATCCAATCGATGGCGGAGCTCCAATTAACGCAAAACTAACTGCTAAAGTTGAACAAACTGCTCCTGGTGTACTGGATAGAAAAAGCGTTAACGAACCTTTAATGACTGGTATTACAGCTATTGATGCTATGGTGCCTATCGGACGAGGTCAAAGAGAGCTTATTATTGGAGACCGTCAAACAGGTAAGACAGCAATTGCTATCGATACCATGATTAACCAGCATCGTCAGAAGACTGGCGTTATTAACATCTATGTAGCAATCGGCCAGAAGATGAGTAAAGTTGCTCGTTTAGTAGAAAGATTAAAGCGTGAAGGCGTAATGGATCAGACCATTGTTGTTGCAACTAGCCCTTCTGATTCTGCAGCATTACAGTATCTTGCACCTTACTCGGGTTGTGCGATGGGTGAATACTTCAGAGACAATAAAAAGCATGCCCTTATAATTTATGATGATCTTTCAAAGCACGCTGTTGCTTATCGTCAAATGAGTTTGCTCTTAAGACGCCCACCAGGCCGCGAAGCTTATCCTGGAGACGTATTCTATCTTCACTCAAGATTACTCGAAAGAGCCGCTAAATTAAGCGATAAACTTGGTGCTGGAAGTCTTACTGCTCTTCCTATTATTGAAACTCAAGCTGGAGATATCTCGGCATACATTCCAACAAATGTTATTTCGATTACCGATGGTCAGATATTCATGGAAACTAACCTTTTCTACCAAGGTATTCGACCAGCTATTTCTGTAGGTTTATCTGTATCCCGTGTTGGTGGAGCTGCTCAAACTAAGGCTGTTAAATCTGTGGCTAAGTCACTTCGTATTGATCTTGCTCAGTTTAGGGAGCTTGCAGCATTTGCACAATTCTCAACTGATCTTGATGCCGATACTCGACAACGAATTGAAAGAGGTCAAAGACTTACAGAGCTTTTGAAGCAGTCTCAATATTCTCCTCAAGCTATTTGGGAAATGTATAGTGCGCTTCTAGCTGCAACTGAAGGCATATTTGATAAGATCCCTGTAGATAAGATCAAGGCGGCTGAAGACAGTCTGCTTAGAGACATTAAGAAGAATCATCCAGATGTTATAAAAGCTCTCGAAGATGGTAAAGAACCAGAAGAAGCTCTAATTAAAAAGATTAAGGATGCAGCTGAAAAAGTTGCTTCAGGATACAAGACTACTGAAGGAGCTGTGAGTAAAGATTAATGGCAAGTACGATAGCCCTAAAAAGGCGAATATCATCAGTTAAAAATACTAAGCAGATTACCAAGGCTATGGAGCTCGTATCTGCTAGTAAGATGCGTCGTGCTCAGGAAAACGCCAAAAAGAGTCGTGAATATCAGGAACTCGCCTATTCTCTTCTCGCTCGCTTGTCTTCGATCAAAGAAGTCGATGAACACCCTCTATTCGAGAAGCGTAAAATCGAGAATAAGCTCTACGTCTCTATTACCAGTAATAGTGGTCTAGCAGGAGCATATAATGCTAATAGTCTTAAGATTCTTGGTAAATCAATCTTGGAAGATAGTAAAAAGAGGATTGATTCAAAAGTCATTACTATTGGTAAAAAAGGAGCCCAGTTTGTTAGAAGACTTTCTGGAGTGGAACTGTTTTCTGTATATCCTGCTTTCGGAGACAATCCGACTCCAAACGACATTAGACCAATACTTAATACTATTCTTGCTCAGTACAGAGAGAAAAAAGTTGATGAGATTGTTATTGTGTACACGAAGTATAAATCTAATCTAGTGCAAGAAGCATCTTCATTAAGCCTATTACCTGCAAATAGAGATCAATCTACCGAGAACCTAGATTATAAGTATGAATTTACCAACTTCGAACCTTCCGTTGAAGGTGTAGTCGATAGTATTGCCGAGAGATTATTGGAAGTACAATTATGGCAGTGTTTGCTTGAGAGCTTAGCTAGTGAACATTCGATGAGAATGATGGCTATGAAGAACGCAAGCGATAACGCGAACGATATAATTGGCGATTTAACATTAGCATTTAACACCGCCCGACAAGCCGGGATTACCAGAGAATTAGCCGAAATATCTGGTGGTGTTGAGGCATTAAAGGATTAGGAGGAATGATGGAAAGTACTATAAAAACTAAAAACGGATCAATCAGTCAAATCGTTGGTGTGGTTGTAGACGTTGAATTTGGAGAAGGTAAATTACCTAAGATTAATAACGCTCTGAATGTTACTGGCAAAGATGGTAAGAATATAGTCCTAGAAGTTGCCCAGCATTTGAGCGAGTCTTCTGTAAGAGCTATCTCATTAGGATCAACTGATGGACTGGAACGAGGAACTGAAGTTATTGACAGTGGAAAGGCAATTAGTGTTCCTATTGGCAAGGAGACTCTTGGAAGAATGTTCAATGTTATTGGAGAACCAATTGACGGCAAGAGCAATAACTTCAAAAACTTTTCCGAAATCCACAAAGAACCACCTGCATTTACAGAACAGTCTGGCGGTGTAGAAATTCTAGAAACTGGAATTAAGGTTATTGACCTTATCTGTCCAATTACTAAGGGTGGTAAAGTTGGACTATTCGGCGGTGCTGGTGTTGGTAAAACAGTTCTTATTACTGAGCTAATTAACAACATTGCTAAGTACCATAGTGGATATTCTGTATTCGCAGGTGTTGGTGAGAGAACTCGTGAAGGAAACGACCTTTATTACGAAATGGAAGAATCTGGCGTACTAGATAAGACTTCTTTGGTCTTTGGCCAGATGAATGAACCTCCTGGAGCTCGTCTAAGAGTTGCTTTATCTGGACTAACTATCGCTGAAGGCTTTCGAGATAAGGGAGACGACGTACTGCTCTTCGTAGATAATATCTTCCGATATACCCAAGCTGGTGCAGAAGTGTCTGCTCTACTTGGAAGATTACCGTCGGCAGTAGGTTACCAGCCTAACTTAGCTCAAGAAATGGGTAGCTTACAGGAAAGAATTACTTCAACTAAGACCGGCTCTATTACATCAGTACAGGCAGTATATGTACCTGCAGATGACTTAACCGATCCAGCGCCAGCAACAACTTTTGCTCACTTGGATTCAACAATTGTACTATCTCGTGCCTTAACAGAACTAGGTCTATACCCTGCTGTTGATCCCCTTGACTCTAGTTCAACTATACTTGATCCAGAAATTGTTGGCGATGACCACTATAACGTAGCTCGTGAAGTTCAAAAGATTCTTCAAAGATACAAAGATCTTCAAGATATTATTGCAATCCTTGGAATGGAAGAACTGTCTGAAGAAGATAAGCTTACTGTAGCTCGTGCTCGAAAGATTCAGAGATTCTTAACTCAACCTTTCCACGTTGCAGAAGTATTCATTGGAAAACCAGGAAAGTACGTATCGCTTAAGGATACTATTGCTGGATTCCGTGAAATTCTTGATGGTAAACACGATAGCGTTCCAGAAAGTGCATTCTATATGAAGGGTCCAATTTCTGAAGTAAAGGAAGAAATTAAGAAATAATGATCCACTTAAAGCTAGTAACACTATCTGGGGTTAAGTTCGATGGAGATGTCCACGAAGTAGTATTGCCTACAATGACAGGTCAAATTGGCGTACTTACTGACCATATGCCTCTCATTTCGGCAGCTACTTCGGGCATTATATCTATAAGAAAGAATCCAAAAGATACCGATTACCAGATGGAGCACTTTGCCACATTTGGTGGAGTTATAGAGGTTGCTAGCAATAATATTAGAGTTATAGTAGATGAAGCAGATAACTCTAATGATATTAATGAGACTGAAGCTAAGAAAGCACTTGATCTAGCTATGAAAATGAAGAGTGAATCAAAGGACGAAATTAGTCTTGAGAACGCTCAGAAGCTAGTAGACAGAAATAGTATTAGGCTACAAGTAGCTCAGTTGAAGCGAAGAAGCAGAAGTTAAAGAATACTAATTGCTCTCTTGATTGTCTTTGGGCATTAATGCTGTCGTTCCTAGTGCTTTTTGTACAGGGATCATTTTACTAGTATCTTGCTTTGTGAACATTTCAATTATTGCAGCTACACCATCGGCTACGCCTTTTGCATAAGCATCT
This sequence comes from bacterium, assembly GCA_037139575.1. Lineage (GTDB taxonomy): Bacteria > Patescibacteriota > Saccharimonadia > Saccharimonadales > UBA4665 > CAIYEO01. Next base: position 27,658 of record JBAXGD010000003.1, on the reverse strand, counting down.
CTGGATATTGGCATATCCTCACCAAGTTTTAATATTTCGAGAGCTAGGTATGGGTCAAAATCAATTATGGCGGCATATGGTTCAGTGTAACTTTTACCGATATCATTATTTTTGTAGAAAAAATCAGCTACTCTCTCAAGTATAACTACTTTTGAATTATTATTATTTGTTTGTTCACTTGGATTTATAATTTCCCTATACATAATTTCAGTATCCTCCATGCTACATATGGTGTCTGTGATATATCTCACTAACACTATATATGTAGTAATTAAAAAACTCATTGATTTATTCATACCTTAGATTTAAAATGAAATATTAATTTCATTAAATAATATAATCGGAGCATAAAGATTATGAATTCTAAAGAATTTATGACAGCTATTTCTAGTTCAAGTAACACTGAAAAAGCTACAAGTATAAAAACTAATTCACTTAAGGATATTGAAAGTCGACTAGGCGAAATCTCATATTTGGGAGCCAAAGTTACAGATTTAGGTATTATTGACGAAGTTGCAAAAGATGTTTCTGGGAGAAATATCTGGAGCGGGCATTATTCACTTGCAGATAGATTAAATGAAACTGGTACTGAAACTGACATTAGATTAAGTGATCTTGATAGGGCAAAAGAACTTTTGAGCGTATCATTTGTCGCAACACCTAAGGAAGCGGCTGTGAGATGCATACATGCTGGACAAATTGCCGGTTACAACAGTGATAGCGCCACCAGCTTCAGTCGACAGCTTGGACCTCAATTCCCTGCTGGAACTATAGGTTTCGGAATATCTAGAAGACTAGCAATGTCAGAAACGGATTTATCCGATGCTGACTTGGCGCAAGATTTCAAGATTGAATCAGGCATTGCATATAAGCTCGGCTTCAAACCTGGCAATCACCAGGGATTAAATGCAACAGAATCTGCGACTGGTTGCGGTGCAGTTGATGGCGCTAAGGATATTTTAGATATTTTTGCAGATGATAAAAGATCAGAAGCTGCGATGAAAGTAACTATTGAATTAATATCAGCAGTCTATGGACGAGATGCCGTTAACGAGGCGCTTATTGACCAGGTCTACGAACAGGGTAAAAAACTAGCATCTGTGAAAGATTCATATATTCCAAGTAAGCAAGATATGCTCGGACTTGTTGAGAGTGAAAATCCTGAAGGCGCTCCAAAACTTGGTAGCAATGATAATACAGCTTTCATTGTAATAAATAATGAGCCTAATACCACTCTTCACACTGATGAGTTTGACACTAAGACAAATAATAACTTGAAGGCTTTTAGTCTTGATCTATGGCATATTCAGGAAGTAGCAAACAAAACTTTTTCTAATTCAGATGATCGGTATAAATTTACCGTAGCTGCAGTATCGTTCACTGTAATGGCAGCCATGACTTTGACAGATGGAACATTGAGACTTATCGCAAGAACTCCAGACGTAAAATAAATAACCACCCCTATACGTTGTGCATAACTGCTTTACATGTTCTAGATGTATATGCTAATATTTCTCCATAAATTAATTTTTCCGGAGGGTAATAATGGTTAATAAAAAATTGTATGCGATGTTGCTTACAGAACTACTAGGTACTGCGTTACTTACGCTCGTATTCTTGTCAGTGAAAAGCTCAGCAATTGGTATATCTTACTTTATAGCGCTAGGCATTGGACTTGCTTATGCAGGACTAATACTGTTCGCTAACTATGAAGAAAAAGAGACTGGTAGTAAATGGATTCCACAGTTCAACCCAGCGCTTTCAGTAGCACTTTGGACGGTTAAAAAAATAAAAACTGTCGAATTACTCCTAAACGTTGTTATGCAATTCGTTGGTGCATATGCTTCATACGCACTATTCATCTACTTAATTAATAATAAGATCCCTAACTCTGCTGCTCATTACTCAACTCGAGCATTTGTAGCTGAAGCTATCGGAACATTCGTATTCGTACTAATCGTTTCTGCAACAGCCTATAAAAAGTTTAGTGCTCCAGTAGCAGCTACTGTAGGCGGTGCTGCATACGCAGTTGGTATTGTTGTCGCATCAAGCGCTTCAAACGCTCTAATCAACCCTGCAGTTGCTCTAGGCGTTAATTCATTTAGCTGGGTAGTATACACTCTAGCTCCAGTAGTTGGTGGTGTTATAGCCATTAATCTTTACAGCTTGCTCTATGTTGATAAAATCAACTCTAGCAAGAAAACCAAGAGCAAAAAATAATATAAATTACAAAAATTTTAATAGCACTTCTTTTTGAAAGAGGTGCTATTTTTTTATGTCTTTGATTAGGTCTTGTTCAAAGGCTTTTATTCCAGTTAAAGTCTTTGGGTATTTCGAAATATCTGGAAAGTCCAATTCGACAATCCTTTTATAGATGGATTTTATTAGTAGGTTGGTTTCCTCAAGCTTATTTTCATCAAATACTATATGAAGCCTATTTATCTTCCCATTTTTATCTGGCTCTACAAACTCAAGATATGCATCTGTAACTTTATATCTCTTATATGTTCTTGAATTCTCGAGTAGTAATTTATAGAAATAAAGCTGACGTTCATAATTATGGAGCTTGGTTTCAGACTTCCATTTCTGATAACTCTTACCTGTCTTGTAGTCGACAATAGTTGCGGTTCTTTTTCTAGGATCAATAATTACCTTATCTATGTTTCCGGCTATATGAGCATCATCTAAATGAACGTTTTCATTGGCAAAAGGCACCTCGGGAAGTACCATATTTGCATTATCTAGTTCTGCTTGCTCATAATATATCTTCAAAGCCTCTATTCCTCGTTTTTTCAGAAGTTCTTTCTCTTGTTCAGCTATATCCTTAGATTCTAATTGCTCATCGAAAATTAAGAGTAGCCTTTCTAGGGTAGGTTTTATTTTTTCAGAATCCATATCTTTATAGAACCACTCTAATGATTTGTGAACTGCTGTTCCATATTCTGCAATTGCGGCCTTGGCTTTGGGGAACCTAAGTAAGCTATCCAAGAAGAAGGCTTCGGGCCCTTCCCTCTCAACATTTGTGAACTTGTTTAAGTTAGTTGGGCTCAATTTAAAATTAGTTAATCTATCCGATAGCATATCTTTCAACTTAACGTCTTTCATGCCCTCTATGTGTCTCGCTTGCCAGTATGATATTGACTCTTCAATAGTTGGAGTCTTAACACTAGGCGAGATTACTACTTTATTTCTTTCCGATAGATAAGGGCTTATTATATTTTGATTATCATCTTCATACTCTGCTAGATACTTCAGTTTTAATGTGTCACGGTTATTACTGGTTTTATCATAACTTGTAATTACTAGATTCTTTTTGGCTCTCGTTGCTGCAACGTAGAATAATCTTATTCTTTCATCTTCAACTATTCCTATGGATCTCAAGGCTTCCATGGTTGGTGGTGCGGTAATTTTGTCTGACTGATCTTTTGATTTGCTTCCCCACACTGATTCTAATGCGTCAATAATATATACTGTATCGAATTCTAAGCCCTTAACACTATGAGCTGATGATATGTATACTGAATCATCAGATTCTATTATGGGGCTATTGTTTATGAGTTTAATTTCTGACTTAACGTTCTCTTCAATAAAGGCCGTAAAGTCTTTGAGTTTCAGGCTACTATCCTGATTAGAGCTGTATTCTCTCAAATATTGTCTAAGTGCTGTGAGATTTTGTAGTAGTGTCCAGAATTCTGTTGTTGTAGTCTCTAGGTTATGGTCTTTGAAATAGAAGTCATAAAATTTAGATTTCATTTTTGTGCCCTCAGATTCATGCAAATCTAATTCATTTATGCCGATCAGATAGTCTAACATTGTTTCCAAAGTTTCATCTTCAGAAATTAAGGAGAGTCTGTAGAAAAACAAGCAAATATTTTTAGTCTGTTCATTTGCAATCAGAAGATCTTTCCAAAGCTTACGATTGTCGTTTGCATCCCAAGATATCTCCCAAATAATAGATGTTGGGATATTGAAGAAATCTGCAGATAATACTTCTGGCCAAAGTTCATTGAGCTCTGATCTTCGGGACTTCTTTAAAGCCAGCACTAATCTAGACATTGAAATAAGAGTACTAATTCTAGGGTCATCCAAGATATTGTCGCGTTTATCGTATCTAAGTTTAATATTTCTTTTATGTAAGTACGGGACTATAGGCATTAGCTGAGCATGTTTCCTGCCGATAATAGCAATATCTTTTGCAGAAAGACCAGCATCTAATCTTTTTCTGATGTCATCAGCTATAAAGGCGAGCTGATTTAATTCATCATTAAAGTCATACCGCACAACTGAGTCAGTGATGTCTCTAATGTTTGCATCGAGATTTTTTGTATCCATTCCAGGGAGATTAAGTCTTTCCTGGATTTGACCACTGATAGATTTGGCTAGGCTAACAACAGAGGGAGTTGAGCGGTAGTTTTGATTAAGTGTAATCACTAGAACATCTGTGTAAAGTTTATAAAACTTAACCATATGTGAATAATTCGCACCCTGGAATGAGAAGATGGCTTGATCATCATCACCAACCGCCATAACATTAGGTCTATTTTCGAAAACAGGATTATTGGTCAGTAGCTCAATTAGTCTGAATTGAGATCCGTTTGTATCTTGGAATTCATCAAGTAATAGGTATTGGTACTTTTCTTGAATATTGTATCTAAAGTCATCATTATGCTCTAAGGCTCCAATAGTGAGATTGATCATGTCGTCATAATCATAAATTCCATGTTTTTGAAGCTCTCGTTCGTAGCTTGAGTAAATGTCTGCAAGCGACACAATCTTTTGGTTTTGTTCTATTCCTTTAAGCACAAATGTATTGTCATTATTTTTTTCTAGCCATTTAGACTTCCAAGCAGTTAGAGCCTTGGTAGATTTGTCGCTGGTGAATTCTCGAATTGAACTTTCAAGCTCACCTACAATTAAGCTATTTAATTCAGTGTTTTCAGTTTTTATGGTTAGTATGTCTTTTAAAATGGACTCAAAAAGAGGCGCAGTCTTTTTGCTCATTCTATCAAAAGTTAACAGATTAATATCTATGACTGGCTGTAATGCTTTTAAGTAATTAATATTCTCGTTAGCTTTTTCCAGTAAATTATCCGGTGTTAAGGATTCTCTTTTGGCGTTAGATATCATTTTCTTTATAGATCTAATGAAAACTTCGTTCTTTAGAGGATTACTATATGGTAAGTCATTTAATATTGATCTGAGTATCTTATCAAGCGTTAATTGATCTGCCGGTCTTGTGACTTTATAGTTTGGGAAATATTGATGATAATCTCGAATAAGCTCATTACCAAAGCCATGGTAGGTATTTATATTAACCTTATATGATTCTTTGCCAATAAGATTATTTAACCTGTTCTTCATATTCGTTGCGCCAGATTCTGTGAATGTTAAACATAAAATCTGACCTGGATCTGTATCAGTGTTAGCCATAATATTGGCTACTCTAGTTGTAAGTAACTGGGTCTTTCCCGTTCCAGGACCAGCGACTACAAGAACTGGACCATCAATATTGTCGACAGCTTCTTTTTGAGCGGCGTTAAGCCTAAGATAAGATTTTTTGAATTCTTCCATTAATCTATTTTATATTAAAAGACTGAACTAAGTTATTTTTTATTTATGATCACAAATTGGACATTGATCATCCTTGAGGAATTCAGTTGTCCATTGTGCACCAGCTTTCCACCAAGGCTGAAGATCATTGAAGGCGATATAATCCGCAGCTTCCCTTAGAATCCAGCCCAGCCAACCAAATAACTCTAATCTACCCCAAATTACTGCGGCCCATTTTTTACCAGCGGGAATAACCGATATTGGTCTTTTCGGCTTGTCCATTAACATAGACTTGCCATTCTTTGATCGGATTAGATTATTGCTCACCAGGACGGCATTAACTAAAGCTGTTTGTGCCATGCCGGAATACTGCGTTGCTGCATTGTCTCCAATTACAAAAATATTTTCTTCAGCTCGGAGGTAACGATCAACTACAACCTTACCTTTTTCATTTAATTTGAATCCGTTTTCTTTGAAAAAAGGACTATTAGTCACTCCTGCTGTCCACACAACAGTATGGCTTTTAATTGGCTTCCCGCTAACAGTAAGAGTATCGATATTCTCAGATTGCACAGCCTTGCCGGTCATAACATTAACACCAATACTTTTAAGCCTATTTGTTACTGCGATGGATGTTTTTTCGGACAAGGTGGGCAAGACCCTGGGTGCTGCCTCAATAAGGTCTATCCTAATTCTTTTATCTTTCATACCATGATTTTTCAATAAATATTTCAAATAAAATGCCAGTTGACCAGCAAGCTCAACCCCAGTTGGGCCAGCTCCAATTACAACGTAATGCCTGTCAGGTGAGCCGTCCGTTATTAGGGTTTGATGTAAATGGCTTTTTAATTTTTCGGCTTCTTCTTTGGATTTAATTCCATAGGAGAACTCTTGAAGTCCATCAATACCGAAATAGTTTGTTACTACTCCTAGAGCAATAATTGCCTTATCGTAGTTAATGTCCTTGCCGGATTCGGTCTTGAATACCTTATCTTTTCTATCAATTTTAGAAACTTTGTCTATAACAATATTGATATCATGATCTTCAAATATTGAAGTCAGTAGAATCGAGGTTTCCTTAGAATTACCACCAGTAGCCGTGTGGTATAGTCTCGGATAATATCTAAATGTATCTTTGTCGTTTATTATGGTTACGTCAAAGTTAGGGTCATTAGATAAAAGTAATCCAGCCTTAATGCCACCGAATCCTGCTCCAACTATAACTATTTTTTCTTTTTTAATTTCACCCATTGCTCTGTATTATACAAAATTCAAATGAATTATGCTTAAGATTATATTCTAATCTGATAATATAGTTGATATGGATCAATTCGAAAAACTGCTAGAAGATAACGGCTTTAAGGGCGAGATAGATATGTCCGAAAAATCTCTCGAAATCTATTCACACGACGCTAGTTTATTCGAGATAAAACCTCAGATGATTGTTTACCCTAAGGATTCTAAGGATGTACAGAAAATAGTATCATTAGTAGCCCAAAACAAACATAAAATTAAAGACCTATCATTAACTGCTAGGAGCGCCGGAACTTGCATGTCCGGTGGAGCTGTAAATGACTCCATAATTATGGATTTCAATCGTCATTTTACTAATATCGAAAATGTTACCGATAAATCAGCTCGGGCTCAACCTGGTGTTTTTTTCAGAGATTTTTATGAAGAGACTCGAAAGAATTTGGTTTTTATGCCTAGTTACCCAGCTTCAAGAAACCTTTGTACTATCGGCGGAATGGTAGCTAATAATGCCGGCGGAGAAAGATCGTTGGAGTTTGGTAAAACTGAGAATTTTGTCGAAGAACTGAAGGTTGTTTTCTCTGATGGTAATGAATACGAAGTTAGACCACTCAATAAAATTCAATTAGTTAAAAAAATGGCTCAGAAAGATTTTGAAGGTGAGCTATACAGAAAAACTTTTGATCTTTGCGAAAAGCATTATGATTCAATCAAGAGCGCAAAACCCAATGTTTCAAAAAACTCTATGGGATATAATCTTTGGGACGTTTGGGACCGCGAGACGGGCATCTTTGATCTTTGTAAGCTTATTGTTGGTTCCCAGGGAACCTTAGGTTTCGTAACAGATATTAAATTCAGAATGGTGCCTATAATGCCGAATTCAGGACTTTTGGTTCTATTTCTAAAAGATATTGATGATTTAGGTGAGATTATACCTAAGGTTTTAGAGTCGAAACCATCAACTTTTGAGAGTTTTGATGACGCAACTCTCAAATTAGCAATACGTTTCATGCCTAGCTTTCTAAAAACGCTCGGACTCAAAAAATTCTTACATCTATTAATAAGCCTTATGCCAGATGGACTACAATTACTCAGAGGCGTTCCGAAGCTGGTATTGATGGTTGAATTCAATGGAGCTACACCTCAAATTGTAAGAGATAAGATACATAATCTCCATCAAGAGCTTGGTAAGCATAGGGCTAGATATGAGATTAATGGTTTTGAAGAGGATCCCACATACTATAAGAGTGAAAAGTTCTGGATACTAAGGCATGAGAGTTTCAATTTACTTAGGAGCAAGGTAAAGGACAAGCACACTGCACCTTTCATCGACGATTTTGTAGTAAATCCTGAGTACTTAACTGAATTTTTACCCAAAATGAGAAAGATAATTACGAAATATAAACTTCTAGCTACTGTTGCTGGTCATATGGGTGATGGTAATTTTCATATTATACCGCTTATGAAACTAGATGATCCAAAAGAAAGAGCTAAGCTTCTGCCAGCCATGAAGGAAGTAGATAACCTAGTTCTTAAATACAAGGGTAGTCTAAGCGGTGAGCACAATGACGGATTAGTCAGAGGTCCTTGGCTAAAGGAAATGTATGGAGCTACAGTATTCGGATATTTTAAAAAGATTAAAGAGATCTTTGACGAAGATAATATATTCAACCCTCATAAGAAATCCGATGCTGATTGGGATTATAGCTTTTCGCACATAAGAGACAATTTTTAGTTCTTGATTATTGGCAGGCTAATTAATACGTTAGTGCCTTTATTCAGATTACTAGAGATAGTAATTGTTCCATCATGTAATTCGATAATAAATTTTGCTAGCGGTAACCCTAGACCATATCCGCTATCAATTCCGGGTTCCTTTGCTCTTGACCTTTCTGCTCTATAAAATCTATCGAAAATATATGGCATGTCTTGAGATGAAATTCCTATGCCGTGGTCCTTAACTTCGATGATTGCATTAGATTTTCTTTTTCTTACAATTAAATCTATTGATGAGTCATGGTTAGAATACTTGATTGCATTATCTATTAATATCGATATTGCTTGAATTAGATTTTCTTCATTTCCAAGTATCTGTAATTTATCTGCATGTAGATTAATGACTAGGCCCTTCTTATCGGCAGATTTAATATTGTTTTTCCTAGCAGCTGAGACGACTTTATCTAAATTCACATTATTAAAAAGTTTTTTGAGATCTTGATTTTCAAGCTTAGAAATTCTCAGAAGATTATTGGTAAGGCTTTGCATTTTATCAATTTCTTCGAGATTACTTTTTAGTATTGAACGTAGCTCATCATTAGAAAGCGTTGGGTCAATGAGCGCGACCTCAGATTCAGTCTTCATCGCCGATAAAGGTGTTCTTAGCTCATGGCTTACATCGCTAGTAAATCTGGCTTGTTGTTCGTGAGCCACTTCTAAAGGCTCCAAAGCTCGTTTTGCAAGAGCATATGAACCAATTCCAGCTATGCAAGATGCGAATACATTGAAATACAATAGGCTGACGAATAAATGATGTGATCTGAGAGTTATTTCATCCTCAGGGTTTATCTGACGAGTCATAGAATGATTTCTAACAACGTTTCCGTATACATCAATTTCAATTCGCTTAAACTGATTATTAATTCCTGTAGAAATTTCTCTAGTTGATAGTTGGTATAACAGAAAGCTAAAAAATAAACAAAGACCTACAATTGTAGCTAAGTACCACATGGTTAATTTGATAAGCGCCGATTTAAACATTATTTACTACTCAGCTTATAGCCGAATCCTCGAACGGTCTTTATTATATTCTGCTCTTTGGAAAATGGTTTATCTATTTTATTTCTAAGGTAGCCTATATATACCTCCACTGTGTTGGGCAGTATATCTGAATCACCATCCCACACATGAGTTATTATAGCGTCTTTGGTTAATATCTGATTTGGATGACGCATCATGTACTCAAGTAGCGAGAACTCTTTAGCAGCTAGCTGTATATCGTTACCAGATCGTTTAACTTCATAGCTGCCCGGATTTAGTTCTAGATTGGAAACTTTAAGTATCGTACCTACGCTCTTAACCGGTCTTCTGAGCAACGCCTTAATTCTCGCCAGTAGTTCATCAAACGCAAAAGGCTTTACTAAATAGTCGTCAGCTCCTATATTCAAACCATCAACTCTGTCATTAATTGTTCCCTTTGCCGTAAGAACTAGAATAGGTATGCTAATATCTCTTTCTCTTAACTTATTAATTACGTCTAGGCCATCCATACCACCTGGCAGCATTCGATCCATAATAATAAGGTCATAGTCTGGATCAAGCCCATAGGATAGAGCGTTTTCCGAGTCATGCACCATATCTGCGGCATATCCCGAAATCTCAAGGCCTTTTTTTATGGAAGTAGCTATTTTTAGCTCATCTTCAACAATTAGAATCCTCATAGATAAATATTATATTCGATTGTTGAAATTGAGCTGAAGCTAATCTTCTTTTTCCCAATCTTTAGTAAACCAGAGAAGATATATAAGAGGAAGTATTCCTGCAGATTCTAGTACCATTATTAAGATAAACCAGATCTTGTGCTTATTTCTACTGGCTCTCCACAAAGCAAAACCCTTCAATGTTGTATCTATCAAAAGCACGATTAATAGAGTTATGAGTATTGTTTTATTTTTGAAGATGGTTGTATCTAGCATGGCTTCCTTTACTATTTATTATATTGATATTGCTTATAATCAATTAATTGTCCTATATTTCAAGCCCATTGGCAAATCATATCGGTTAACAAATCAAATTTAATGTATTATGATAATGGTAATGAATAAATTAAAAATATCAACGCTACTACTAGTGCTTATGGTAATTAGTTTTAGCAGCAACAAAGTTCATGCACTAGACTCAAATGTAAGTTCATCTTCTACTATAGCTGATAGTAATGGAGGTTGCGGTAATTCAAATTATTTTTCATATAGTCTACTAGCTCCAAAAACAGTTTCTGGCTCCTTATACGTAAGATTGCCTAAGGGAACTAAGCCTTCAGATGTACAGTTCTATATCCAGGATGGTCTAAGCTCATCCTGTACGCAGATTGGAAGCGCAACTGTAGGGCCAGATATATGGGTTAAGCTTGGTAAGATTAATATCACGCAATCACAGACTAATCTAGTTGCCGTGGGATCAGCATTGGGTGCTGAACCATATGCAGCAGCAATCCAAGCATTAATAGTCCCAGATAGTAGTGTTTGCGAGCCTGTTTCTGATTGTATGGTTAGCTATGCTGGGCTTAGTGGTTACATCGTTCCTAAATTAATTTCTGGTGATACGGATTCGATTGCACTATTTAGCGTTAGCTCAATTGCTAATTCCAAAATTAAATCAATTCATTACTTCGTTGACAGTAAATTTGCATATAAAAGAACAACTTTGAAACCAATCAATAAAAATTATATAGATAATGGTGTTCATAGAACTTCCATACAAGTTCAATTTGTCGATGGACAGATGTTCATGGTTAATCAGAAAATTGATGCTGGTCAGAGCTGGCCGGGAGTGGCTTATTTAAGAACGCTTTATTTCAAGTCTTCAAATCAAATAAAGATATATATGCTTGCTGGTTCCTTTGTAATCGCTGGATTATTGGTTGTAATAATAGCTCGAATAATACATATTAAACTTTTATATAGAAATGACCACGGGTACGATAATTATCATAATGTTAAAGTTGAGCCGACTCACATTAAGGCAGTTATTGGAGATATTGATTCGAAAGATCAATAAATCTTAATTTTATTTAGTGGCCACAGTTGTATGATGACCTGACCAATAATTTCTTTAGACGGTATATTACCCATGCTTGACCTTGAATCAATAGATGCGCCAGGAGTCCTATTGTCCCCCATTACAAAAACCTGGCCATCTTCTACGTTCGAAGAGAAATCCATCCCCGGTTGGTATAGAGATAATTTTTTGCCATAGCTAGCTTTGTCTGGATCGAAGCCGCCTGGATTGGCCTCATTAACAACTTTAACAATTCCAGACTTAACGGTTACTTTATCTCCAGGTAGACCTACTGCTCGTTTAATATATAGCTCACCATTGTTATTCGGGTCATTGACAATAATGACTTGTCCGCGTTTCGGTATGTACTGTGTATTTGATAATTTCGCCCAGCTTTGAGGTAGTTTATATGTGAGCACGAAATCACCGGTATGAAAAGTTGGCTGCATAGATATTCCATTGACTTGAATTGGAGTAGCGATGAAAGTGAACGTGATGAATAGAACTATTAGAGTTGAGATTACTATAGTTATTTTCTTGGCATTGTCTTTAATCTTATTCATGAGTTTTCTTCGTTTCTTTTCTTCCCCAATATGTTCATTGAATGTCGGACCAATGACAGTGGGTTCTGTTGTAGCTGATTGAGGCTGTGCTACTGGAGTTGTGGGAGTTTGCGGGATGTCTTGAGCCGTAGGATATTGTATAGGGGCTACAGCTGGTGCTGGTGAAGGCTGAGCAATAGGTGTTTGATTGCTTAGCGGACGGATGTTACTATTGTGTTCTTCTGGGTTCATAAGATTCCTTTATTGTAATGCTAATAAGTCATTCAATCAAATAAAGACTCTTAAATAAGATAAAAATGAGAAAGCTAAGAGAACATATAGTGAATATTTGAAATTTCTCCTAGCCCAATAGTTTTTATCTTCGAAACTTAGTCCATTCACCGTATAGAATATCCAAGCGAATGAGATTAGGCTCATTATTATGAAGAATAAAAAATTAATGTATCCGAAATAATATAGACCAAAAATCGATAGTGAATATATGTCGGTGTAAATAATTGATTCAAATATCGTTCTTTTATTCCCTTTAATAACGCTCAAAAGTGGTAATTTTGCTTTTAAGTATTCACTCCTCCTATAAATAGCAATTGCATAGAAATGAGGCATCTGCCAAGCAGTCATTGAAAGAAAAAGTAGTCCAGCAAATAAATCAAAATGATTTGTATAGGCTGTATATCCGGCAACTATTGCGGCAGATCCCGATATCGTACCAACAAGCGTACTGTGCACACTTCTTCTCTTGAAGTACGAATAGAAAATTACATAATCGATGAATCCAATTACTCCGATGGCAATTGTTGGGATACTAAAATATATAGCAATTATCGAGAATCCAATAGTTCCGAGAATGACTGCGAATGTTGTCGCATCTTTAATCTCAATTGAATTGATGGCAATTGATCGATTTTTCGTACGTGGCATTATTAAGTCAATATCTCGATCTAAAATATTATTTAGGACACACGCGGATGCAATAATGAGCGATGTCGATAGCAATATTAGAAGAAATCTTGTTAGGATGAAGTTGCGACCGGCTACGATGGTATAGCCAGCAGCACAGCTGATTAGATTACCATAAATTATACCGGGCTTTGTTAGCCTGTACCATTCTTTAAATCTTTTAGAGTCCATCTTGACTCTTAATATATTGATTCATTCGAGTAGTATCTGGCATCATGTGGGAATTTAAATTATTCATAATCCAAATACTGCCCGACACAAGGATAGTTATTATTAACATAATAAGTGAAGCAATGATTAGGCGGTATCTATCTTTTTTCTGGAGAGAAAGATGTAGGAAGAAAATGCCTTGTATGATGAGCTGGCTGAGTGCTAGTATGCCAACAACACTTATTTCGTAGTAGTTCATATTGGAATTTGATGAAACGGCGATAGAATATCCTGCTATAGATAGAAAAATACAACTCACAAAACCTATTAAATAATTATGTAATCTTTCTTTAATCATAGCCCCACATGCCCCATTAAATAAACAACGCTAAAAATGAAAATCCATATAACGTCTAGGAAGTGCCAGAATAAATTAAACATAACTAAGCCCTTCATGGACTTTGCAGTTAAACCTTTTTTCATAATTATTAATCCGAGGACAATCATCCATATAAGTCCAATTAAAATGTGCAGACCATGGGTACCTACTAAAATGAAATATGAAGATAAGAATCCGCTTGATCTCCAGCTATCACCCATTGCGACAAGATGATTGAATTCTCTTAGTTCAAGAAATAGGAATAATGCTCCAAGTAAAAATGTTGCTACTGTCCAGAGTAAAATTCTGGATCTATTCTTGCCTAGTGCAGCAATGATAGCCAAACCACTAGTGAGACTACTGGTTAATAGGATAATGGTTTGAGTTAGCGCAAGAGGCATGGAAAATAGCATTTGAGCAGATTCACCACCATAAGTATTATTGTGCAAGGTTGCATAAACTGCGAAGAGGCTAGCGAATACTACGCAATCAGTCAATATATATATCCAGAAACCCAAGTAAGATTTTGAATTTTCGGCCTTAATTACTAAATTATTTTCCATTACTTACCTTCTCCATAAAACTGAATATCATCGAGGATTAACTTTTCTTTAGAAATGGTGTACTCAGTATCCTCATCTAGAGTGCGTACAATCACCGAAACCACTATAACCAATAATCCTATAATAGATAGCCAAAGAATATGCCAGACCGCACCAAACCCAAGAGCAAAAGCTCCCGCGGATACTATTAGACCAATATAGCTGTTTTTTGGTAACGATATATCTTTATATGCTAAGTCCCTGGATCTTTTCTCTTGTTTAGCTTCCCAAAAATCATCAGTTTTTTTAACTATTGGTAAAATCGAAAAGTTGTAAGACGGAGCCGGTGATGGAATTGACCATTCAAGTGTTCTTCCGTCGTAAGGGTCGCCAGTGCGATCTCTGTTCTCTATATGCTTATATATGCTATATAGGACTTGAAGAACCAGTGATAATAAGCCAAGGCCTATTATGAGAACCCCTACCCCGGCAACGATAAATAGAGGTTGCCATCCCATAGATGGAGAATAATGATCCATTCTTCTTGTGGCTCCCATAATCCCTAGAGCATATAGCGGAACAAAAGCGACAATGAATCCTAAAATCCAAAAGTAGGCAGCTATCTTTCCTAATCTTTCATTTAGTTTGATTCCAGAAAATTTAGGGAACCAATAGACTATACCTGCAAAGTACCCGAATAAAACTCCACTAACAATCATTGAGTGAAAATGAGCTACTAAGAAAAGGCTGTTGTGTAGTTGAAAGTCGGCTGGGGGTACCGCTAACAACACCCCCGCAACACCACCTATAGAAAAAAGTAATATAAAACCCACGAACCAGATCATTGGTGCGCTGAAAGTTATTTTTCCTCTAAACATAGTAAATAGCCAATTGAATATCTTAACACCCGTTGGGATGGCAATTATCATAGTCATAATTCCAAAGAATCCGTTAACATCAGCTCCAGCTCCCATCGTGAAGAAGTGATGCAGCCAGACTGTGAATGATAGTATGACTATTGCCCAAATCGCCCAAACCATCGAAGTGTATCCGAATAATTTCTTCTTAGAAAATGTTGCAACTATTTCGGAAAAAATACCAAATGCTGGCAATATAAGTATATAAACTTCTGGATGCCCCCAAGCCCAAATCAGATTCACATACATCATTGGATTTCCACCACCACCTGCCGTGAAGAAATGTGCTCCCAAGAGTCTATCTAAATAAAGTAGTGTTATAGTTGCCGTAAGAACCGGAAAAGCAAAAACTACAAGTGTCATAGAGCCTAGTACGCTCCAGACAAACATAGGCATTTTCATTAAATTCATACCTATTGCCCTTTTCTTGAGTATTGTAACAATAAAATTAATACCTGAAAGAAGGCTCCCTACTCCAGCTATTTGTAGGCTCCATATCCAATAATCTACACCAACAGTTGGACTGTATTGTAGTTCGCTTAGCGGAGGATATGCCAGCCAACCTGCTCCCGAAAAATCACCAATAGCTAGTGAAGTATTAAGAAGTATCATTCCGGATACAAAAAGCCAGAAGCTAACGGAGTTTAACCAAGGAAATGCAACATCACGTGTTCCTATCAATATTGGGACAGCTAAATTTATGATTCCGAACATTAATCCCATAGCTGCGAAAAAAATCATTGTTGTGCCGTGTGAAGAAAAGATCTGCTGATAGTGTTGTGAGGCTAATATCCCATGGTTGTTGCCTACTGAAAGAGATTGCTGAGTTCTCATAAGCAATGCATCAAAACCGGCCTTCGAAAGCATCAATACAGCCACAATTATATACATCACCCCAATCTTCTTATGGTCAAGAGATGATAGCCATTCTCCGAACAGCCATTTCCATTTTCTGAAATAAGTTAAAGCTAGCGAAGCAAAAAATATAGATAAAGTCATTATGCCTACGCCAACATTCTGAATTATGTCATGCCTAAAAGAATCAACGTTTAGTAAGCCCAGAAGATTTGCTAGCATCATCAATTACATCCCCATTACTTTACTCATATTATTATCCGATAATGTATATTTACCTAGTATATTTTTATATAAATCTGCCGACACAAATGAATATGTGAATGGCTGAACATTTTCGGTTGGCTTACTTAGTGTTTCATATGATCTGTCATTGAGAACTTTAGTCGATGACTTCGTGCTCTTTATCCAGTTATTATATTCCGAATTACTCACCACATTAACCGAAAAAAGCATTCCAGCGAAGCCTCTTCCACTAATATTTGCAGATCTGCCTGAGTAACTTCCCTTCTTGTCCGATAGGATGCTCAGTTTAGTCGACATTCCAGGCATAGTATAGATTTGACCACTTAGCTGTGGTACCCAGAATGAATTCATAGGTGCATCGGAAGTAAGTTCAAAGTTTATTGGAGTATTGATTGGGATATTGATTGAATTGATAGAAGCTATACTTTTATCGGGGTAGATAAATAACCATTTCCAGTCAAGCGCTACTACTTGAATATTAATTGGTTTAACATTGGAGTCAATCTTTTTATATGGATCTAGCTGATGGCTACTTCTCCAAGTGACTACAGATAATATAACGATAAGAATAGTTGGGATTGTCCACCATATAGATTCAACTGTCCTGCTGTGTGAGAAATTTGGGCTGTACTTAGACGATTTATTGCTTGCTCTATATTTTACGGAAAATAAAATTAGCATAAGGTAAACAGGAACTAATACAAACAGAGATAAAAACATTGAGAAAAGGATTAGGTTCTTCTCATCTTTTGCAATTGTCCCAGCAGTGTTAAAAACCTGAGCGTTCTGATGTGAAACATAAAAGATGATTGAAGCTATGAATATAATCGGTAATGATACCAAAAACAAAACCCTAGTTAATTTCATAATCTCCCTCGCACAAGCATATGCGAATTATATCATTAAAATAATTACTGTGTCTTATTTTGTTTTAACTGTAACGAGCTTTGCATAAGCTAAATAAGAAACAGCGAATAATACAGAGTAAGTTAAGCCAGCATAACAACTACTAACGAGATTCGCATGGAATGCCAAGACTAACGCGGAACCAGTCGCAAGTATTCCTATTAAAGAATAAGATGAATATTTTGCTAATACGCTAGAATTGTTATTGCCCCGATATTTTAAGAAAGTAGCGAATAATATTAGTGGTAGACATGCAATTGAAAAAAGAATATGAATCGTTAATAAAATAATCATAACTTAATCTTATACTATTCTTTTACCACGAGCAATTTTAAATCTTTCATTAGGTGTAGTTCCTCCCCATACGCCATAGTCTTCCCCATTGATGACTGCAAAATCAAGACACTTATCTTTAATTTCACATTCATCACAGATAATTTTAGCTTGTTTCATAGTATCTACTGTGTAGCCAAAGAAAATTTCTGTGTCTTTATCTTTACATGCCGCTGAGCCGATATTTTCAACAAGGATATCGTAAGCTATCAGTCTTCTCGTTTCTCTGCTCAAGTAAATCGGCTGTGCAGTTTGCAGATTATTTATTTCGTTTATCATTTGTCCTGAGCTTAACAATCTTACGTCTTTCTGCGGGGTTTGTTCCGCCCCAAATACCATATTTTTCTTTACCATCTATTGCATATTCAAGACATAGCTTCGCGATTGAGCATCCATCACAAATAGATTTTGCCTCATCGTTTGGTTTATATTGTTCTGGAAAAAAAATTGTTGGATCAACTCCCTTGCAATTAGACTGATCTGCCTTAGCTAAAAATTCACGTTGATTTTTAGTAAGAACGGTTGGGTGATTTGAACGGCTGCTCTTATTATTTGTAGCACCGATCAAACTCGAGAGAGTGAAGCCACCTATGCCACTGCCAGCTCTAGGTTGAATGATAATTGGTGCAATAATCGCTCCATTGCGATTATTTTCAATTTCTTGTAGCGTAAACCCAGAGTCAATTATAGGGTCGTTATCGAAATCATTATCTTTTTTTAGATTTTCCTGCATATTATTTCCTCCAATACTAGATAATAATATTACCATATTTAATAGACTTGTTAATAATAACTTTGTACTACTGAGTATTAGCTTTAAATATTGTCGACTTAAAATATTTATGCTTTAATTCAAGTAACATTAATATTTAAATAATTAGTGTTAATAAATATTAACAAGGAGTTAAATATGGAACTTACATCAACTGTAACGAACTGGCTTTGGATCGGATTCTTCGGCATGCTATTCGGTACCGCATTGATCTACTTATTTGGATCAGCGCTTAAAGCATCAGAAAAGTATCATGTATACACAGCAATGGCTATTACATCTATTGCAGCTATTGCATATTACGCAATGGCGAATAGCCAAGGTATCTTTATGATAAATGGCAAAGCAGTATTTATAGCTAGATACTTAGACTGGCTAGTAACAACACCACTTCTTCTGATTAGTCTCTTTTTCATAGCATATGCAGCGAATAAAGATTCAATCGACATTAGACAGAAGCTAGGCGTCATTGCAACTGCAGTTTTTGCTGATATCGTAATGATTGTTACTGGTGCATTTGCTAACCTATCAGGCGGACATGACAACAAGGTATTTTGGTACGTAGTTAGCTATGTAGCATTTTTGATAGTACTAGGAGTTATGTATGGACCAGTAAGGAAGAACGCATTGAGTCTCGGCAAAGGTACAGGCAAACTTTATGGTAATTTATTAACCTATTTAATGATTCTTTTCTTCATTTATCCTATCATTTGGTTGCTTGGAACAAGTGGAGCAAGTTCAATCTCATTAGGTGCCGAAGTTGCAATCTATGCAGTTCTCGACCTATGTGCAAAGGCAGTATTTGGTATTTTAATAGTATTATCACTCAAGGGTGAAAAATCTATAGACTAATATTGATATTGCTATAACGATAAGGAGCGGCACATACCGCTCCTTTTTCTTTTTCATGAATTAACTGATATTGGTTATAATCTTAATATGAAAAATAATCATAAGAAAAACATTTCTATAGTTGTGCCTGTATTCAATGAATCAGGGTCAATACTCAACTTCAATAAGAAACTGTTAAGTGCTCTGACGGTCTTACCTTATAACTTTAATATTATTTATGTGAACGATGGAAGCTCAGATGATAGCTTAAGCATACTATCTGATTTGGCATCAGATAAAGTGAAAGTGCTATGTCTGTCAAGAAACTTCGGTAAAGAAATAGCTCTAACTGCTGGTATGAGTCACTCCCGCGGTGATGCAGTAATTTGCCTTGATGCAGATGGACAACATCCCGCTAAATACATTGCTGATTTTATTACAAAATGGGAAGAGGGCTCCGATGTAGTAATTGGAGTAAGATCTAATAACCAATTCAGGAGTTTTATATCAAATTTGAAATCCAAAGTCTTTTATTCAATATTCAATTACTTATCGGATGATAAGTTAGTTGAAGGTTCAACTGACTTTAGATTAATTGATAGAGCGGTTGTTGATGAGTTTATATCATTGAATGAACCTGACCGTATGACAAGGCTTCTGATTGATTGGCTTGGTTTCACTAAGGACTATGTATATTTCGAAGCTGAGGAAAGAAAACATGGACATGCCACCTATTCAAATAGAAAACTAATTAATTTAGCCTTTTCAGCGATGATTTCATCTTCACCAAAACCTTTATATCTATTCGCTAATTTAGGAATATTCATTTCATCGATGTCTTTTTTGCTGGGTATAGTCGTCATTTTCGAACAGCTATTATTGGGTGATCCTTTGAATTGGCATTTTACAGGAACTGCTATGCTCGGAATTATGATAATTTTCTTGGTCGGCATCTTACTCATGTCTCAGGGAATTATATCTATGTACATTTCTAAGATAAATAATCAAACAAAAGGTAGGCCCGTTTATGTCGTTAATCGAAGAAAATCGATTGGTTTCACTAGCGAAGAAATATATTAACACAAATCTCAAACGCTATATCGTTGTTGGTGGTTTTGCGTATGTGAGTGAGATGGTTGTTATTTTCATCTGCTTGAATGTTCTGGGCATATCAGATGTGGGAACCGTAGCTATCAGCTATTGGTTCGGACTTGTGATTGCATTCTTCCTACAAAAACTGATTACTTTTGGCAATACGGATAAAAGATTACATATACTTGGCAAACAAATATTCATTTACGCAGTATTGGTTGGTTTCAATTATTTACTAACCCTACTGTCAGTTAGTATTTTTGCAAAATACATTAATGTCTATATAGTCAGAACATTCGTTATTATTTTTATAACATTCATAAACTACAATGTTTATAAAATTATCTTCAAAAATAATGACTAATTATCGGTATCGTGCATTATATTCATTACAAACTTAGCCAAGTCACTTAGTACTGACATCTGGCCGATAAGTATTGCCTTTTCAACAGATTTTAATACTATATCTTGATCAGATGACTCTATTATGACTTCAGAGCTCTCAAGGAATAATATTTGTTGGCTAATGAAGTCCATAATCTGGTTATTGCTAACTTCAGACATTTAATTATCCATATACTTTCCATAAAAATCTGATAATCCAGTAGGTAACCAAGAAACGTCTTCAATCAAATTAATCAGCCCTATTAAATCGCCGTTATCCAGCATCAATTGTTGATCTTCGATATAAAAAACACCTCTTTCGTTCAAAAAGAAACAGCTGTCTTCGATAAGATAAATGAAACATTCACCACTCACCTCATCGAAAAAATTAGTAATTTCTACTTCGCATCTATCTTCGGGAAATTCGCCATAAACAGCAATACCGCTCAATACTGCAACAGTAGAATCTTCTGGATTGGTATCTCCGCCCATAAGCCCTAGAAGATTTGGATTATCTGAAAATATTGCTTTGGTCAATGATTTGAGTTCATTTAATAATGAAGACTCTTCATAATTTTCGTGCTTTTCCATTAATACCTTTCAAAAATATTCGTTTATTATATAACATTTACCTGAAATTTGTATAACTAAGGCTTATTCAGTCTTTGCTATACTTTAAGCATGAGCCTTAACTACAATCATGTTTCCTGGAATGAAATACTAAACCACCTTGATACTTTAAATATTGCTGACGGGGGTTTCACAAATTCTTTGAGTGGAGTTATCGATTTAAAAGAAAAAGGCAGTTATTTTGTTAAGCTAGCTCAAGATCCAGAAAATGCTTTTTGGGTAGCTAAAGAAATTCAAGCCTATCAAATACTTAATAAAATAGATTTTCCTTATACGCCTAAATTGATTGCCGTAGGTAGTAATAGCAGAGGCTTCGCTACTCAAGCACTCTTAAGCAGTGATGGTTGGATATGGACTGATATATGGAATGAAAAAAGATTAGAAGCCACTTTTAAAACCAAAGAGGCCTTATCCAGTCTCGAATTAACCCCAGCCGATAAAAATATATTCAACTCTCACCGTGGTTCCTATTTCCATAATGGATGGATTGCTATAAATAATAATTATGACAAAACTAGATTTGTTTATGATAAAGCTGATAAGCATTTAAATTTGGATATTCTTAAAGAGCTCTATGCAATCCAGGATTTTAATCCAAAAAGAGATACTTTAGTTCACAATGATTTAAGAACTGGTAATACGTCTTTCTCTCAAAAAAATGGCGAAGTTATGTTTGTTGATTGGCCATGGGCTGAAATTGGTGACAAAAACTTAGATACTAATGCACTTCTAGTTAACGTAGCCTGTGCAGGCCTGAAAATACCTCACAAGTACTCAGGATTACTAAGCAACAAGGAACTTCACTGGCTTGCTGGTTTTTGGTTCGATTGTGCATACAAAACTTGGGGTGAGGAGAAAATTAAATTATCCGATTCATTCCTAAGATCTGCAAACAAAGCACTTTCTCTAGCTAAGGAGATCTAGTTGTCTATATCAAATTTCTTCAGTTTATCTTTAAGATCATCGCCGTGCCCTTTTTGCAGTTTGAGCAATTCATCGTAAATACCTCCGGAAGATGACAGCTCCTTAGGAGTTCCAATTTCATTAACAGTACCTTTTTTCAGCGTAATAATTTTATCTACGTTTTCGATGGTCGATAGCCTGTGCGCAATAATCAGAGTTGTTCTATTTTCCATAAGTTTAGTTAGCGCCTCCTGTACGCTCATCTCACTTCTGCTATCAAGGCTTGAAGTTGCTTCATCTAGTATAAGTATAGGAGCATTTTTAACGAATGCTCTTGCAATAGCAATCCGTTGCTTTTGACCACCACTTAGTTTTAGTCCTTTTTCGCCAATTTGTGAATCGTACCCATGTTTGAATTTAGAGATGAAATCATGTGCATTGGCTGACTTAGCAGCTGAAATAATTTCTTTTTCAGTAGCATCGGGTCGAGCATATGCTATATTTTCACTAATTGTTCCAGAGAATAACGCTGGCTCCTGAAAAACAACTCCAATACTATCTCTTAGACTTTTTTGTGTAACGGTTGCAATATCCTCGCCATCAATGAGGATAGTTCCACTCGATGGTTCGTAGAGTCTCATGAGCAGGCTCGTAATTGTTGTTTTACCTTCTCCACTTTCACCTACTAATGCTGTTTTGGAGTTATAATCCAGTTCGAATGTCATATTGGTTAGTACTTTTTCAGTTACATAAGAGAAATCGACACTATTGAAACTTATAACTCCTTTAGAGACAATCAAATCTTTAGCAGTATCTAGATCTTCAATGCTGGGTTCAACATCCATAACTTCAAAATAATCCTTAGTATTAGATATGGCTCTTTGACTTTGATCAATAATGTAGCTAATTGAGAATATTGGAATTCGTATTAGCATTGCATATTGAATTAATAGAACCATTGTTCCAATATTGTATTTGCCATGTGCAGTTTCAATGAAGATGTATGCGAATATGAAGAAGAATATTAGATTTAGAATAAGTCTTCTATAGGCGTCCCTTTTGTGCCAATAAATACTCTGAGGTTTTGTAGTGCTTATTACCTTATCGAACTGATTATTAAAGAATGACATTTCCCTTTTTTCTTGTATGAAACTTTTTACGACTTTAATTTGAGAAACAGTTTCGGCAAAGCGTCCACTAGCGATGTCTAGGTTGTTATTGATTTTTTTCTGATATTCCATCCAAACAGAACTTGTCCTCGTCGTTAGCAGTATGAAGATTGGATAAATAGCTAAAAGCATTAATGCAACTTGCCATGAGAAATACGCGACTATAGCCAAAGAAAAAACTGATGAAAATATGAACTGCATAGTATTATTCGAAAACATCTGGACAAAGTCAGTAATTTGATTAATACCTCTACTCATTCTATTAATGATTTTTCCGGTGAGCTCTGAATCAAAATAAGATTGTGGGAGTTTGAGTATGTGATTATAGTATTTTTGACTCATGAGCTTAGTTAGTTTTATGCTCATAATGTCACCAAGATATCCGCTGTAGTCGCTAATAATTGTTGATAATGCGTCTGACAGAAAAATCGCAATTGCAAATATGGCAACTAATTTCACGTCTGCGTGACCACCACCGATTATTTTACTAACCTGATCAATAGCGCCCTTAGTGAATAACGGATATAGCTGATTCAAGATAGCAATCGCAATAGTAAATAGGCTTATTGAAACAAAGTATCGAGCTAAGCTCTTAGAAAATTTAAATAGGCGGATTATGTTCTTCATAGGTTAGTCATTATATCCTAAGACATCTTATTTATCTCAGAAAATATATCTAATGTTATCTTTCGAGCTTTTGAGTGATCAATAACTTTTTCCGGATAATCTATTCCAATCAAGCAATTATATTTTTCCTGCTGATCTATCGACATTTTCTGTGGATTGGATATAAATTCTATTGGAACATTTTTCAGCTCGGGCAAATACTTTTTTATATATTTAGCTTCAGGATCATATTTTTCTTGCTGAGAATCTGGATTGAGAATGCGTCTCCATACAGGAGCTGGATCAACTCCCACGCTGGCTATCCATTGCCAATTTCCATTGTTGTTAGCCTTGTCGCCATCAACTAACATCTTCATGAAGTATTTTTCACCTTCACGCCAGTCTATGAAAAGATCTTTTGTCAGAAACGATCCTACGATAAGTCGGGCTCGGTTATGCATCCATCCAGTTTCTTTAAGTTGACGCATTGCAGCATCAACTATGGGATAGCCAGTTAGGCCTTGTTCCCAGGCGAGAATGAGTTTTTTGTCATATTTCCAAGGTAGCATTAGGTATTTCTTTTGAAATTCTTCATAAGATTTCGGATTGTTTTTTAGTATGTAGTTGTAGAAATCTCGCCAGCATAATTGTCTTCTAAAGCTTTCAGCTGATTCACTGCTATCTAGTAAGGATTCAATATATAAAGGGCTGATACACCCGAAGTGAAGGTAAGAAGAAAGTTTACTGGTTCTGTCTGCATCTAGACTATCGTGATTATCTAAGTAACTTGATAAATCTTTTTCAATGAACTCATTGAGTCTTATGAGCCCATTAGCTTCCCCGCCGAGCTGTAGCTTTGGAGATATGTATTTTTGATCTAGATGAATACTTACCTCATCATTTTTAATGTCAGGTGTCTGTATGCGAGTTGGGATCAGAGTAATTTCACGCCTATCTACAGTTACCCAATTATTGTAAAAAGGAGTGAATACTTTATACGGCGAATTGCTGCCAGTCTTAACTAGGCTCAAGTCATCAATGATAAGTCTACCGGGGAAAGATTTGAATTCGACGCCGATAATATCTAGAAACTTTTTTGCTTTTTCATCCCTTTTTGTTGAGTAGCTAGAAAAGTCCTCAGAACAATAAACTGCGTCAATTCCAATGTCATCATTTAGTTTATTGAAAACATCTTCGATTTCACCAGACTTTATAACTAATTTTCCACCAAGATCTCGGAGGGATTTGTCTAGGTCTAAAAGTGATTCAAGCAAGAACTTATTTCTATTGGGGCTTGATAGTTCACCATGAGTTAGTTTTGAGTCAATTATATATAGTGGTATGACTTGTTCTGAATTTTCAACTGAATTGAAAAAAGCCGGGTTATCTAAAACCCTTAAATCATTCCTAAACCACATTACTGTCGTCTTCATTCCACTAATTATAATAGAAATTAGTTAAAATCTATATAAGTCATTAATATATGTAATATGAATCAGGACGAAGCTCTAAATATACTCAAACTTGGGAAAAATGTTTTCCTCACCGGCGCTGCTGGTAGTGGAAAAACATATGTTCTCAATCAATACATAAAGTACCTAAAGAAAAATAAGGTCAATGTTGCAATTACGGCCTCTACGGGTATAGCGGCTACTCATATGAACGGAAAAACCATACATTCTTGGGCTCATATAGGCATTAAAGATAGCCTCAGCGAAACTGATTTGAACAGAATATTTAGTAGGACAGACTTCCGGATGCAAATTATGTCATCCCCTGTGCTAATAATTGATGAGATTTCCATGCTCCATGATTTTAGGTTAGATCTAGTAGATAAGGTCCTCAAAAAAATACATCAAAACACATTACCCTTCGGTGGTATCCAGGTTGTTTTATGTGGGGATTTATTTCAATTACCACCTGTGACCCCATTTGGACAAGCTCCAAAGTATGTTAATGAATCTACATCTTGGTCTGAAATGGATATCAGGGTTTGCTATTTAACAGACCAATATCGCCAGAACGATGATAATTTCATTAAGATACTAAATGAAATAAGAGAAAACGAAATAAGCGAATTATCCCTAGAACATTTAAATTCTAGAATGAATAAGGGTTCTGAAATCAAGGATAAGACAAGATTATTCACCCATAACGTTGATGTTGATAGTTTGAATAAAAAGGAACTAGATAAGATTATTGGAATTACCCACAAATTCACGATGAAGCAAAAAGGCGATAAATTTATTGCTGAAAATCTGGCCAATAATTGTTTAGCGCCAGTTGAGCTCAAGCTCAAAAAGGGTTCAATAGTAATGTTTGTACAAAATAATTACAAACAAGGATATGTTAATGGGACTATTGGAAAGATAATTAAGTTTGATAGCGAGACTGGTTTTCCAATAGTTAAAATATCTAACGGCAAGAAGATTAATGTACCCATGGGTTCATGGAGGCTTGAAGATGGTGATTATACTGTTGCTGAGATAAACCAGATACCACTTCGACTTGCCTGGGCAATAACAGTACATAAATCTCAGGGGATGTCATTAGACGCAGCTGAAATTGATCTCAGCAAAGCTTTCACTAGCGGGATGGGATATGTTGCGCTTTCGAGAGTTAAATCCCTGGAAGGTTTGAGTTTACTTGGTATCAATGCAAATGCTCTTAAAATTAATCCGAAGATTATAGATTTCGATAAACAGTTCAGGAAAGATAGTCAAAGAAGCTTAAACGAATTGAGCTCTATTAATGATGATGATTTGTTAAAAGAGCAAAAAGTGTTTATTCAATCCATAACTTAGTGTATAAATATAAGCAGTATGAAAATTCAGGGTAGGCTCAACATTGTTTTAATTGCAGTATTTATTTCTGTAAGTATTTTTATAGTTTTCCAAAGAAACTCAAACCTTAGTAAGAACGGTGAACTACTCAAAGGAGAAGTTACAAATCAAGAAGAACAAATTACGGCCGACATTGAAAGTGAAGGCCAATTATTTAAATCACTTCAAGTAGACTACTCTTTTTGGGATAATATGGTATCACTAGCACAAGATACCCCTTCAAAGTTAACGCAGGACAACCTTACTTTCGCAAAGCAGAATATTGACACTGCTCTTCCGACTTTTAAGGCTGACGCTGCTTGGGTATACAACACGGACG
Organism: bacterium; assembly: GCA_037139575.1. Taxonomy (GTDB): domain Bacteria; phylum Patescibacteriota; class Saccharimonadia; order Saccharimonadales; family UBA4665; genus CAIYEO01. The sequence continues at coordinate 684 of JBAXGD010000003.1, read as the reverse complement.
GAAATTTAGTCTACTCTGCTTATAAAGATTCAGATTCTGGAATTGGTAACCTCCCCGTTTCTGATACTTATTTCAAAAAAATTAAATCTACTACTTCATTGGATTATTATCTCAATACACCAAAAGGCTATTTAGAAGTTCGAGCAACAACAATTGTTCCGGGCGACGATACTCATCATAAGACTGCTGCAAAAGGGTATTGGATAATCGCTAGATTCCTTGGTGATAATTTCAAAAGTTCAATTGCAAAATTATCTCAGTCAGAAATATCCTTATCGACTTCTCAAACTGATCTTAAGAATTCTGGATCGAATTCCATAGTCAAAATTAATCATGATCTCTTAAACTGGGATGGAACTGATTCGCTTTATCTAACATCGACAATCAGGATTGCAGCTATAGATAATATAAATAAATCATTCAAGTCTGAATTGATATTAATTGGATCATTAGCAGCCATTCTCGTAATAATACTGACGTCTTCTATTTATCTAATTATATTGAGGCCATTAAAGAAAGTTACAGACTCAATTTCTTTAAATAATCCATCAGTTATCGAGGGTGTTAGCAGATCCTCCTCAGAATTCGGCACACTTGCTAAGACAATAAAAGAGTTCTTTGTCCAAAAAGCCAAAATCGAACAAGCCACCGCCGATCTAACCAAAGCCAACGAAGCCCTACAGA
>JBAXGD010000002.1:0-69685 GCA_037139575.1 bacterium | reverse complement strand
AGACATCTATATTCCCGCCCGTTCTTTCTAGATATATTTGGTTAGCCATGAATGAGCCATTTACGGTTAGTGTGTTGGGGCTAGTTGAAGTTCCGTAGCAAGCTTGTTCCTGATGATGTCCCAATTTATCTGCACAGTCTTTTATGTCCCCAGTAGCTATATATATTCCGTCTAAATTATGTACACTTGAATCAATATAAATATTTTTAGCTATTATTTTCAGATTTGGTATTTGGCTAGCGTCTGTCCAGCCAGCTGTGTTGTATTTGATGTCGCCGCTGATGAATACGTCACCAGTTGTATATATAGTTGCTTGAGTACCGTTAATAATGTTGAGGCTGGAAATTTGTAAATTGCTATTGTAGGCTTTTGTTCCTGTGCTTACAGAAGATATCGTTCCTGGGTTGCCGGATGGTGTCATAGAGCCATAGCTAGAAAGATCTGGCCCACATGGAGCTGTGCCGAATAGGCCACCATAAATTGGTGAAGAATAGCCAACATTGGAAAATGTAAGCTCGTTGCCGGTGGCCGTACTGTTCTGGTTAGAAACAAAGCCAATTATTTGTCCTAAAGCTTGAGCTGCCATGGTTGTTCCTGAGCCGTTGAAAGATGAGGAGTTAGTATTCCATGCTAGTATTCCGTCTGGATCATTAGAAATATCTGTGTCGGTACAGCTACCTACCGGCGCTCCTATTTTAGTGCCAGTTATTACGTCACCGCCAATAACTTTGAAGAATGGTTTGCTATAAATGGTAAAACTAGATGTACAAGTACTAAAGTCTGGATACGTAATCCCAGACGATGGCAAGGTTGATGCAAAAGTGAAATTTGCCGAATCAATACCTGGCGCATTACTTAAAGTCCTATCAGCGCTGCCAATCAAATTCGAACCAGATAAACTACCATTTACTACCGATGAAGAACCCAAAAAGTTAATCGTAAAGCTGCCGGCAATTCCTACGATAAAATTACTTGATCCAGGAAAGGCCGCAGTACTTGGCTGTTCTGAGAAACCAACGCTAGTGTTCACAGTCACAGTATTAGGAGTCCGATTAGAAAAAGTTGGTGATAAGCATGTATACACCACTCTCACAGGGCAATTTATAATGGTAGTGACGTTTTCAAATCTAGCAGAACTGGCAGTATTATAATCGGTTACGGAGATTTGATACTTATTGTACTTTCCATTACCATACAAGGTCCTACTCAAATCATAATTTAAATTGCCCCCGTTACTTATAGTTTTAGTGTTGTAGACCTGGGTGTAGCCCCCTGAACTATTTAATTGTCCGATTGTGTAGGATATATTTGTATTCGAGGAAGCGTCAGTGTCAGCAATAATTGCAGTGAGATTATCGTTGACATCGCAAACTGGTGAGCCAATTGATGGCTTATGATCTGCAGAAGTATATGCAAAGTTATACCCAGTATTATTTCCTAAATTATAATTACAGGCACCGGGGCTTTGTTTAGAACCTGCTGATTGAGAATCATAAAAAATATAATTAGTTTTGCAATGATCTTTAACTCCAATCGGTAGCGAACCTCCTGGCGGAGAAGCGCCCTTAATATAATCTGGAGTAATCACTACATTGCTTAATAGATTTCCATTTTTTGGGTCGGTAAAAACTTGGGGAACCCTAAGACAAAAATCGGCACCAATATTTTTTGATTTAGTATAATATCCCGTATCATCTGTGGTGGCGGTGGCATTATAAGTACAGTTATTAGCCCCTGTTATCTGTACACCAGAAAGACCTCTACTATCAGAACCATTGTAGTAATATACAAGTCCTTTGATATCCACTTTTGCAGATTTTACATAAATTGTTATGGATCCATTAGCCCCATTATCGCTAGAATTCAGCAATACTGCTCTGTCCACAGTAGCAAGAGAAGAGCTTGAACCTGATGCATAATTATAGTTTGTGGTACCGCTTACCATGCTATCTACAGCTTGTGGCGAATTTGCTAAATCTAGATTATAGCCAGACGGCGGAGATATTTCTAGAAATTTATTATTACCGCCGACTAGACAATTTACACCGATTGTCATAAAATTTTTCGTTGTACCTCCAACAAAAGTTGATGTTGCAGACTCGGCTCCGTTTTTACAAGGATTTTGAGCACAATTAATTGTTATGCTCGAATTAGAATTATCGCTTCCAGTTATTGATTGAAGAGGCATGTTAGTTCCTTGAGAGTCATAATCCCAACAACCTTTCAGTGAAGCAGAGTCATATGTGAAGGATCCGCCGTTCTGTTGATAGTGTTCTTTCAAGGTTGCATTACTAGGCGAAACTATCTGGCCACTATTAGAGTCTTTGAACTGAATTCCAACTGAATAAACATGTCCCCCGTTCTTATTGAAACATGATCCGTAATCGAGACTGGCAGCGTATACTTTAGCTCCGAAAATATATGCAAATGGCTTAGCAATTATTGCTTTGATATTATTCAAAACATCACCTAGAGTTTTAAAATAGATTACATTTTTCGAGTAATGATCAATCAAATTTCTTTCAGTTAGATACTTTCCGTTACTCGATTTTTCAAGTCTAAATATTGCAAAATATCCAACTGTCGATTTGAATACTCCAGTGTTCTGACCGATTTTTGTTAACTTGCTAATAGCTTCATAATTGGATATTCCTCCGCCTCCGAAATTTGCAAACATCGTACTGCTTGAACGTTCATCAACTAGATTATTAATGTATGTATAGCTCGTAGGAAATCCAACAGATGTTTTTTCAATATTATTATCCATTTTATAGGCATCGGTCTGCTCTTTTATAAAATCGTTAGAAGCTCCACTGTTAAAAAGTGGCAAAAATTGATTCGAAAGTTTGGATTTTATCGAATTATCTATTTCTGGTGTTTCATGCAAGAATGGATCCCATCTCATCGTAACACCGAAGATTAAATTTTTTGAAAATAGTTTATCGGAAAAATAGTTTTTAAGGTAATCCGTTTGATTAATATAATTAGCGATTTCTTTTGATTCACCGTATTGGGTGGAGACATAGTGATAATACTGTTCCTTGCCACCATTGATGTCGTAGTACTGCTTCATGTATTTATCTGTAGCAGCCTGCGAATAATCAAGACCGGCGATTTTTGCCTCGCTAACATATGCGTTATTGCTTATAATTGCATTTTTAGCAGTGTCGGCATAACTACTTAGAGTTTTATTTACTTTATTTTTAGCATCTTGAAACTGGTAATATTTCTCTAGATTCTGATAAAAAGTTCTAGTAGTGGCAATTCCGTTAATTTTCGAATAATACTTATCTACTTTGCTTATATAAATTAGAGATGCCAATAAGAGCAATATGACAACTAATGCTGTTATCAATAAACTGTGTTTATGACGTTCCAAAAACTTCATCAATAAAATAATTCCCTAATACAATAAGTATAGTACTAATGCTTGGTATATAAAAGCATATATTTAGTTTTTATCTCTGTTACAATATATCTATGTCAAAAAATCTAGAAATCGGCATCATCAGCTAGCAACCATACCATTCAGCCTCTCCTTTGAAATGCCTCCATTAGACAAACGAACACGTGGTTATTTGCCAAAATATATAAAAGAATTACAGACTACAGTAGGTGGTGAGTGGTAGGATAATCTTGGCTTAATTACCAATGTAGGCTTCTAATGCTGGTTGTATGGTCGTAACATGTGAACCACCATATACAACAAAAGGACTTTTACCATCACGGTATGTTTCTAGGATACGATGGAAAATAGTTCTGTCACGCATTTCCATACTAAATTTAGCAACCTCATTAATTCTATTGTCACCATTCCAATTAAGTTTATCCATACAGATCTGACCTATTACATCTACATTAAATTCTGGATTTATAATTATATTATCTCCATCAAAGACAAATAAGTCTTTATTGTCTAGTGCTGGTCGATATAATTCATTTAATGAAGGTAGTAATGTCTCGACTTTTTTAGCTAGCTCAGTTTTAATCTCATCTAGTCTACCTTCAGCGACTATTGCTTGTTTTTCGGCTTCTGTATAATCAGTAAACCCCTCAATACCCAATTCGGCAGCCTGGTGATTAATATAGCCCGCGATAAAGTCAGGTTCACCACTAGACATTTGAGTCTCTAGGCCCACAGCAACTCTAAACGCTAATAATTCTTCGCGTTTAATACCTAGTCTTTCCATTACACTTATCATTTCTAGCGTAGATGGCTCGCCAGAAATAGCTGGCACATTTTCCTTACCAGCTAAATTTTGAACTAAACCTGAATCTGCGGCTTTTTGGATAGCCTCATTACGATCTTCTACTAACCTTTCGTCCCCTTCATATATGACTACTCGGTCTTCTGGTTTTGTTTTGGCTAAATATTCTTCAAAAGCTTTTTGAGTATCTGCCATGCTCTCAGCTTCTGGGTTATATTCATGTCCAGAGATGGCCTTGCCTGTTTCAGGATCAACTTTTACAGATGCAACCAATGTTATAGAATGATCTGGTCGACCAAGCTCTACTACTTTAATCTTTCCATCCTTGATTCGTTCTTGATTAGATTGCTCATATTCGGTGCTACCAATAGGTGCATATTGCTTCCACGAATCTTCTTCTTTTTGAGCTTCAATCATTATTGATTCACGTGTTTCCTCGTCTCTTTGCGGTATTTGACTAGCCTCTTGTTCGGGTTGTATTGATACAACCTCTTCTTCATATGCCGCATCAAACCTGTCTAAAATATCCTCAGTTGAACCATCATTACCAACATTTTTATTCCACCAAGGTTCATCAATCTCTGGGCCAGTAATTTGTTGCGCTCTGATAACAGCATCGTTAATATCACCTCTATATAACTCAGCACTTTTGGCTACGTCTGGTTGTTTAGGCTGCGGCAATGTTTCTGTAATCATTTTTTTGTTTTATATTTACTTTTATACATTAGCATAATATTGCTGATTTGTCGAGTATATATTTCCTGCTGTTATCTATATCTGTTACAATTTAGATTATGTCTAAAAGTCTCGAAATCGGCATCGTCAGCTAGCAACCATACCATTCACTCTCTCATTTGAAATGCCAGAACTAGATAAAAGAACCCGTGGTTACCTTCCAGAATATATAAAAGAGTTGCAAACAACTGTTGGTGGCGAGTGGTGATTTCATAAAAACAAAAGTAACTTTTTTATTATAGTTAAAATTAGCTTACGCCACTATATCCATCGAAATACTTATCGTTTTATCGGGGTCTACTACATGTTTTTCAGCAACTACTCGCTTTGCACCAAATGGTACATCATCGGGTTTGCGATTAGGTATAGTTGAACTCGCTAGATAGGTAGCTTCATATAGTTCTACGCCATCCATTGTACCTGGCTCTATACGTTCAATTATTTGGCTACCATCTTCTCTCTTGCCCCTATTAATACTTACTTTTTCATCTATAGGTACGACAACATTACCCTTCATCATATCTAGAAAAGATACTACACATACACCCGCCCAGTCTCTATCGTCCATTGTCTCGGACATTTCTTCTGAAACATGCGCTGAAGCAAACTGCATTAATGATCTTTCCATTTGAGAAGGTGGTGAATCCCTTAGCGCATCTCGATTATCAGTGTCATAGACTGGTAATTTCCCGACAACAGCATACATTTCATCTCCAAATGCATCCTTACCCCGCTCCGTGCCAAACTCAATTAGATAATGTAATGCTCTAGCCGTTCTGCCATTGCCGTTTTTCTTAGGATGGATCAAATTTATCGCTCCAGCCATAGTTAGACCTGCTCGCCTTAAAGCAGTCCGTTCGTCCAATGATTCGTCTTGAGCTATTTCCCTAACAGCATCGTAAGTTCTTTCCATTAATCTAGATTTATCTTCGAGTTTGGGGGTCGGATGGAGTGGAAGCTGACCATCCTCATAATCATATGAAATACTTTCTCCCCTAGTAATAGAATTTACATAACCAAACATTCTTTGAAAATCTTCATTCGACATGCTTGAAAATAACTCACGTCTTTGTCCAGGATCGGCTAATTGTTCGTCTATTCCCAATAATTCTAAACGGTGGAACCCCTTGCCGTTATCTGCTATTTCTGGGAAATGATCTGCTTCTATCTTTTCTGACATAATTTTATTTTAAATTTACTCTTATACATTAGCATATTCTTGTCTTTTTGTCGAGTATATATTTCCTTGCAAACTCTGTATCTGTTACAATTTAGATTATGTCTAAAAGTCTCGAAATCGGAATAGTCGGCCTTCCAAATGTTGGAAAATCAACTCTTTTCAACATACTCACCGACGGAAATGCCCTAGCCGCAAACTACCCTTTTGCAACAATTGAACCAAATAGCGGAACAGTGGCAGTTCCTGACGACAGACTCCAAGTATTAGCTGACCTATACAAGACAAATAAAATAATTCCTGCGACTGTTACATTTACAGATATTGCCGGTCTTGTTGCGGGAGCATCAAAAGGTGAAGGTTTAGGTAATCAGTTCCTGGGTCATATTAGAGCTACGGCACTAATAGTTCACGTCGTAAGGGCTTTCAGTGATTCAAATATACAGCACGTAGATGAAGACCATAATCCCGAAAAGGATATTGAAGTTATTAATACCGAATTAATGCTTGCAGATTTACAGTCTATAGATAAAAGACTTTCTAAATTAGAGAAAGAAGCTAGGTCAGATCCAAAGGTTCGCATAGTTGTTGAACAAATTAAAAAAGTGAGGGAATATTTAGACCAAGGAATTATGCCAAACTCCCTGCCCAATGAAGATTTCTCAGATCTTGTAGACCTACAATTATTATCCTTGAAGCCGCAAATATTTTTATTCAACATTGACGAGAATGACTTAAGTGATGGTTCCAAAAAACAAGAACTTTCAAATATAGTACCAAACTACCCTTCTGTGTTCATTTCAGCCAAACTAGAAAATGAACTCAGGGGGCTAGATAAATTAGATGCTCAAGAATTACTGGAAAGCTATGGTCAGACAGAGAATGGCCTAAGTATATTAATTAAAATTGCCTATTCGACACTGGGTCTTCAAAGTTATTTAACGGCTGGTGAAAAAGAAGTTAGAGCTTGGACCATAAACTCTGGCAATACTGCTCCACAGGCCGCTGGAGTTATTCACGGTGACTTCGAGAAGGGTTTTATTGCTGCAGAAGTAGTCGACTACAATGATCTAATTAGTACTGGCTCAATGCAGTCTGCTAAAGCTAGCGGCAAGGTTAGAACTGAAGGCAAGACATATGTCATGAAACCCGATGACGTTGTCGAATTTCGATTTAACGTCTAGTTATTAGGCCTTGTCTTGGCCATTGCCTATTCCTCGAACTAAATGATGATTTAATGAATGGATTGACTGGATAAGATGACAAACCATTAATTCCCGTTTCTGCTACTGGGTTCAAATTTTCATTACTGCTAGTATCAGTCATCGCATGATTGACAGCCAGTGCTGCAATTGAATATTTTTCATCATTATTTTCTACAAAATATGACATTGGCTTACTTGCCAGCTGATTTACGGGCGCATATATAGGCGTTGGGGTAATCGGTCTCGGTTGAGGATTTTGCTGATAGGTCTGAGAAAAAGCTTGTGAGTGGGCTTGCTGGAACTGCCTAATTGCAAGCACATGTTGCTGTGCACTCATAGATAATCTTCTTAGGCGCTGGATATTCCAACTCGTGAAGTTCAGGGTCTTTGTTGGAGTGAATACTTTAATGGTCGAATCAAGCAATCTGTGTGAATAATCTATCGCGGCTATCATGTCATACCTGACATCTTCAACCGTTAAGAACATAGGTTTTGAATCAATCAAAATTATCCTTTGATTTGTCGCACACAGCATAGCAAAACCATTTAGATAGTGGCCATTAACACAGTCTCTGATCTCTTCCCCTGGTAATAAAACATTACAGAGCTCTTTTACTTCAGATCTCCCCCAAAGGCCTATTCGGCTACCCGAAAGTCTGAGCTGTTCTTCTACGGTTCTCATGCTCACCATGTCGCTACCCTCCTATTCCTATCTATATATTAGTCTTCTTAGTGAATCATGTATGTTAGATTGCTCACCAAAACTGAGAGATATTGGTCACATATTTGCCCTATAACCCTAGTTCTGTCATAATGAATTTATGTTAGCCTCTGATAAACAGAAAGCTTCCCTGATAGATCTTTTCCGTCGGGCGAAGAAAACGACTTACACTAAGGGGGAATTTATCATCAGGCCCGGCGAAACTCCGCCGGGAATTTTATTTATTGATAGTGGTTTAGTTAAAGCCTACGACATAACAAAATATGGTGAAGAAAATTTGCTTGTTATCCGTAAGGCTGGAGAGTTCTTGGGAATAACCTGGGCCATAACTGGTGAAGATAGAAAAATTATCTATACTGCTCTAGAGCCAACTGCTGTTTACTGTATTGACAGAGAAACCTTTCTCAAAGACATACAGTCTGACCCTAACTTGAGTCTACCAATTGTCGATATGGTTACTGAAATGTATAAGAATCATTCAGAGAGAATCTTAAATCTTGAATATAGAACAGTTAGAGAAAGACTAATATCTTACCTACTGACTTGTGCTGAAAGATTCGGTGAAAAATTAGATGACTCGGGAGCAATTTCAATAAGTGTGCCCTTAAGGCAACAAGATATTGCAAGTTCTATCAATGCCACAAGAGAAACTACGGGTAGACAACTGGCAATTCTAGAGAGACAAAAACTAATATCGAAGCATAATTCATATATTCTTCTAATTAATCCAGAAAAACTAAGAAACTTTCTTTAAAAGATAAAATCTTTCACTATTACCCTTCGAACCGTGTATTTCAGAATCAGCCTTATCGAGAATAATGAAATATTTAGATGCCCAAGACTCAAAATCTTTGAGTATTTGGCGCCTAATTCTATCATTCTTGATAATTCCTTTAATTTTTTCATCTCTACTTGCTTCAAATTGAGGCTTTACTAGCACTGCCATTTCAGCTTTTTTCGGTATTATATTTAGCATTCCAGGGAGTATGTTTCTTAATGATACGAACGATAAGTCCATTAGTATAATGTCTGGCTCACCAGATAATTCTTTTACGGATAAAATATCTGTTTTTTCGTGAATCTCAACCTTAGGGTTAATCCTTAGTGACTTATGTAGTTGCATCACTCCAAGATCGACAGCAATTACCTTCAAAGCTCCATGTTGCAAAGCAAAGTCTGTAAATCCGCCTGTTGAACTACCCACATCCAGAACGATTTTATCTCTAAAATTAAGGCCTAGCTTGTTAGCTACGCTCTGTATTTTAAGACCGCCACGACCAACATATTCTAGATCAGCCATAAAAGCAGCAGTTCCCTACTTAACTCTTTCTAAGTAAGATCCAGTTTCGGTATTTATTTTTATTACATCGCCAGTTTTAACGAAAGCTGGAACTTTAATAATCTTTCCTGTCTCTACGGTAGCATCTTTGAGCACATTCGATGTTGTATCACCCTTAACTACATTTTCAGCATAGGTAACTTCAAGAGCTATAGTTTTTGGTAGCTCAATACCGATAAGCTGATCATTAAAGAATTGAGCGGTAACTTTATCGCCCTCTTTTAGATAGTCAACTTGCTCTTCTATGTCTTCTGCTAGTACTTCGAATTGATCGTAATTATCTAGATTCATGAAATAGAATTTTGTTCCGTCATTATATAAATACTGAACATTTAAGCTATTAACTTCAGCTCTCTCGATAGATTCACTGCCTTTAACAGTTTTTTCCATTACCTTGCCATCAATTAAGCTTTTAATTTTAACATTAACAATAGAACCGCCACGTCCAACTACTTTTTGAGAGTAGTCTATGACTTTATACGGCACGCCATCCATCTGGAAGACTGTACCTTTTTTCAATTCAGTGTTACTTAAAGCCATTGTGATTGCCTATTGAACTATTTAGTTATTAGCAACAAATGGTAATAGTGCTAAGTGTCTTGCTCGCTTTATAGCCTTAGCAAGTTGCCTTTGCTGACTTTCAGTTAAGCCAGTCTTTTTTCGAGATTCAATCTGCCCATAGATGTCAACAAATCTCTGTAGGTTCTTGTAATCTTTGTACTCAAAATATGTTGAGTCTGATTGCTGTTTAAAAATCTTTGCCATTATCTATCTCCTTAAAATGGTATATCGTCTAAATTAATTGGTTCGTCACCTATATCATCGATGACTACGCTTTCTTCCTTAGCAGGCTTCTTGCTTGCTGGAGCGCCTTGAGAATCATTATCTCTTGGTTCTGCTTCTGGACCACCTCTAGAGTCTAGAAATGTTACATCGCTCGCCAGTACTTCTACTTTGCTTCGCTTAGCTCCATCCTGTTCCCAGCTGCGACTCTGAAGTTTTCCTTGGACCAATACTCTACGGCCTTTTGTTACATATTGTGCAACTCTTTCGCCGAGATTTGCCCAAGCTACAACATCTATATAGTCAGTTGCTTCTTTCCACTCACCACTAGCATCTTTATAGCTTCTATTAAGCGCAAGGCTGAAACTACATACAGATTGTCCGCTTGGGATCTGTCTAAGTTCAGGGTCTCTTGTTAAGTTACCCATTAACATTACTTGGTTAATACTTTTCGCCATAATTAATTCTCCTCTTTAAGCCCTATTATACATCTGATTTAGAATCGTCGGTCTTTTTTGCAGTGGTTTTTTCTTCTTTTGAAGAATCACTTCCACTACGTTCAGCTTGCTTCTTCTTTCGTTCAGCCTGAGCAGCTTCAGCTCTAGCCATCTTCTTAAGATCTGGACGAACTATGATGAAACGCAATACTTCTTCGGTGATGTTTAGCACTTTTTCAATCTTAATGACTGACAATGCTGGAATCTCTAGAGTATAGAATACGTAAATAGCGTGGTCTTGCTTCTTGATTGTGTAAGCCAATTTTTTCTTGCCCCAATTATCCACTTTGGAAATTTTGGCACCATTGTCTTTGAAAATCTTTTCTACAATACCGGTAGCTTTTTCAATATCTACTTCTAATCCCGGATCAAAAAGTAATCCAATTTCGTATTGATTCATGAGTCTTTCTCCTTCTGGTTAATAAGCCTATATACCTTAAGTTATAAGCCTGAGTTAATAATATCCATATTATAGCGTACTCACCCCTGTTGGTCAAGATTCGTCTATTTCAGCCTCAGCAGGCTCTACGGCTCCACCGGATCCATTATCGCCACCGAATACTTCATCAAGGCTACTTATGAGTACCTCACGAGGTCTCTGGCCATCTGCAGGACCAATTATTCCCTGCTCCTCCATGGTTTCTATGAGCCTAGCAGCTCTACCGTAACCAATCCTTAATCTTCTTTGGAGTAAACTCGTGCTGGCTTTTTTGCCTTCTATAACAACCCTCAATGCATCCTTCCACATTTCATCATCAGCATCATTGGCGCCATAGTCTGCAACTATGCCACCCTTACCATTAAGCTGAACTGGTTGGCTAATAATTTCGTCGTCGTATTGAGGAGGTCTTTGAGATCTTATGAAATCTGTAACTTTAGCCGTCTCATCGCCCGAGATAAATGCTGCCTGAACACGCTTTGGCTTAGGCATATCTGAAGTTAGGAATAACATATCTCCCTGACCAAGTAGTTTCTCGGCACCCATTTGATCAATAATTGTTCGACTATCTATTTGAGATGCCACAGTAAATGCAATTCTAGCTGGAACGTTGGCTTTAATTAGTCCAGTTATAACGTCTACTGAAGGTCTTTGGGTAGCTAAGACTAAATGAATACCGACGGCTCTGGCTTTCTGCGCAAGTCTGACAATTAGGGCTTCTACGTCTCTAGCAGCCATCATCATAAGATCTGCAAGCTCATCAATGACAATAACGATATAAGGCATTCCTTCTTCTTTTTTGAGATCGTTATATTCACCAATATTTCGTCGACCAACTTCAGCAAGCGCCTTCAGTCTTCTTTCCATCTCTGCTACCGCCCACTTAAGTGCACTAATACATTTTTCTGGATCATTAATAACAGGTGTTAGAAGATGTGGAATGTCATTATATGGAGCTAATTCTACTTGCTTAGGGTCAACTAGGATTAGCTTCAAATCACTTGGGCTATTGTGGTAGAGGAGACTTGTTAGGATGTCATTAATCATAACCGACTTACCTGAACCGGTTTGACCAGCAACTAATAAGTGAGGCATTTTAGCTAAATCATAGACAATTGGCGCTCCAGTAATGTCTCGACCAATAATCATGCCAAGTGGGCTAGATATGTCTGTCCATTCACGTGACTTTAGTAATGAGCTAACTCTTACTATGGCCGGTTTGATATTTGGCACTTCAACGCCAACCGCTTTTTTGCCGGGGATTGGGGCTTCAATTCTTATTGAGTGTGCTGCTAGATCTAAAGCTAAGTTTGTTTCAAGATTGACTATCTTGGTCAGCTTAACTCCAGTTGATGGCTTAAGGGTAAACTGAGTAACTCTTGGACCAACATTAGCCCCTTCCATCTCAACTTCAATATTGAAATTGGCTAGAGTGTCCTGAATTGTCTGAGCATTACCTGCTACGTCTCCAGCATCAGCCTTGTCCTGATTTTGATCAAGCAAGCTAATTGAAGGAAATTTCCATTCTGGATCTCTCGCAATTGTAAGAGCTTGCTGTTTGTCATCTGGGTTCACTTTTTGAGCAGCATTTTTAAAGCTTGAAAGTCTTGGCTTTGGAGCGCTATGCTCTACCGGCACACCTTCATTAAGCTTAAATGTTGAGCTTGTTTTAAGTGTAGATAAGTCTGCATCGGGTTCTTTTTCTTTGGTCTTAAGTAGGTCACCAATTTTAGTAATAACTTTTGGTGAAACGCCGAAAGCATAGAACATGGATAAAATAGCTAGTAAAAGGAATACTAATGATGCTGGTGTTTTTGTCAGCGCAACTAAGCTAACATTTCCGATTAACTTACCTAAAGTTCCGCCGTGTCCCAAAATCCAACCGCCATCAGTTTTTACAGCTCCTATAATGAAAAACCACGTGGTTAATGATATCAGCGATATAAGAATGCTCATTAGTTTTGAGAGAGGAATTTTATTGTCCTCTGTTATAAATTTCATAACACCACAGTAAACAAGTACTGCTGGTAGGTAATAAGCTGCCCAGCCAAATGCCCAGTAAGCTCCATGGAAAAGCCCGTTAGGCAATGGCCCGCCGCCGCCGAAGCCACCAAGCAGAACAAATAGAGCTAGTAATATTAATATTATGCCGCCAGCTAGAGGCCAAAAATTTGCCCCTTCAGCGGGTTGGTTCTTTTTTGATCTTGTTTGTTTTTTCTTTTTAGCCATTTGCAATTATTATAACATTTTATTTATCTGTTAAAATCGAAAAATAGTTATTTTATTTTGGAAATTAATTATCTCTTATTATATAAACAAAATACGAACTTGTCAATAGCATAAGTACTTTAGTGGTGTTAGACCTTAGTAACTGCCACCTCTTCAAAAGTGACGGCTCTGTCGCCTAACTATATACGCCTGTTTTCTACCTCGTCTGGATGATCTCTGCTTAATCACTTCTCTGCCAACTTCTAGGTTGAACTCCTGGATTAATTCTTTTTCAGGATCAGCAAGATTGCGACTAGAAATAGCAGCAATTAGATTTTGCTTTTCGGCGGCTTCAGCTTGAGCAATCTGCTGATCATCATTCGGATAATCTGATTCAAACGAAATACGAATAATCGTACTAGCTAAATCATTCGTAAGTCCTGTAGTGTTTAGATTCTCAAAATTTTCCATGGTAATTATTTATTGATTAAAAACCAATTAGCCTCTAGCGTCCTGATTTAGTAATCTTTCGCGCATCATTGCGAATCTTTTTTGCTGTTCGTCTGCAATTTCCTCTGCGGTTTTTGGATTACCATTAGAGTGATTCTTTTGTATGTCGCCCTTGCCTCCAATAACATTAACCACTGGAATTACGATTGGACTCTTGCCAGTATTTTCAAACAAGAAGTGAGTAATGAAATCTTTAAGTTCTACCTTGAACCTGTCGAGCTCAACTCGTTTAAATCTTTGTTGTGCTGCTCTTCTTAGTTCTTGTCTTAGATTATTCATAAGATCTTCATTGTCTCTCATATATATAAAGCCACGAGAAATTATGTCTGGACTAGTCAGTAGGTTACCATTCTTTTTATCTACAGTAAGTACGACGGCAACCAATCCTTCTTCTGCTAGCATTAATCTGTCTTTGATTACGATACTAGAAACCAATGATCCAGTCTGATCTACTAGCATGGTTCCATGAGGAACTTCTCCGGCTGTAACCATTTTATCCTGAGTTAGATTAATAGTTTTTCCATTAAAGATATGAGTAGTATTAACTCTTGGGAATCCCCTCTCAATTGCAGCTTCGTTATGGTATTTTTGAGCTGTATAAGTTCCATATATAGGAATTAGGTATTTAGGTCTTGTCATTTCAATCATGTCCATATATTCGTCAATTGAACAGTGTCCACTAACGTGCAAAGGACCACAGCCATCGACTTCATGAGTTTCGTGCCTTTTTACAAATACACCCTTAATGTTGAGTTCATCAACCATTCTTGAGATAAGCTTGTCGTTTCCACTTTCAGGGATTGGAGTAGAGCTTAGTACAACTGTATCGTTGGCTTTTAATTTCACATATTTATGATCGCCGATACTCATCCTTTGTAGTGCTGAGTTAGGCTCTCCCTGACTTCCCGTACATACAACTACCACTTCGTCATCTTTCATACTATTAACATTAGCAATTGGCACAAAAGTACCTTTTGGAATCTTAATCATGCCAAGTTTAACGGCCACTTCTAGGGTACCCATCATGCTTCTTCCGTCCATAGCAATTTTTCGTCCATGAGCTACAGCAGCATTAACAAGCATTTGAATTCTATTGATGTTACTTGAGAAAACAGCCACAAAGACTCTTCCAGGAGCATTTTGAAATAGTTCATTATAAGTTGGTTCAATTGTGCTTTCACTTGGCGTACGTCCGGGTCTAGATGCACATAAACATTCATTTAGAAGTGCTAATACGCCTTCATCTCCAAGTTGTTTTAACCTGTCGGTATCAGATTTTTCGTGATCAAGTGGATTTGGATCTAGCCTATAGTCACCTGTACAGATTATTTTTCCAACAGGAGTATCCACAACCACACAGGTACTACCTGGGATTGAGTGAGTTATTCTTACTAGCTCCAAAAAGAATGGACCTACTTTTAGTTTTTCGTGAGTAACTTCATTTAGTACTACGGTTCTTAGCTCAAAACCATCAGGCATTGGCTGGCCGAAGTTTTCGAAATGCTTGGCAATCATACCTATGGTAAATTTAGATCCATAAATTGGTGCTGGGACTCTTGGCACAATGTGAGGTAATCCCCCAATATGGTCAAGGTGTCCATGGGTTATTACGTAGCCCCTAACCTTATTCTTAATTGATTCGAGGTATGTAATGTCACATATTGCGTAATTAATACCCGGTAAATCAATTCCGAGTTCGTTTCCACAGTCAATCACAAGAGCGTCGTTAAGATACTCAAGGACTATCATGTTCTTCGATCCACCAGCATCCATTCCACCTAAAGCGGTAATTTTTAAAGCTGGAGTATCATCAATGAAATTGGCTCGTTTTTTTACATCAGCCGCATTTGAGGATGCGTACTGGTTTATTATTCTTTGGGCATCATCCTGGTTTCTTCGTTGAGCTCTTATTGCAGCTCCTCGGGATGATCCTCTATTATTTTTTTTATCGTTTGTCATATTTTCCTTTCTATAGTTATATGATTTGAATTTTATGATTCTTTAAATTAAATCTGGGATTTTATGAAAATCATTCATTAACGTCTGTCGCATCGAGCCGTTATATAGTGCTACGGCTGGATGATACAAAGGTAAATAATTTATTCCATCTACGGTTTCAGGAACACCATGGGCTTCAGAAATCTTCTTACCCGGTAAGAAGCAATCCATACTATGTCTTCCTAGCGTAACGACAAGCTTTGGTTCAATTATGGCCAGCTGCTTCCTAAGATAGGGCAAGAAAGCTTTCTTTTCTTCCCTGGATGGATCACGGTTTTCGGGAGGTCTGTATTTAACAATATTT
The DNA here is from genome assembly GCA_037139575.1 of bacterium. Lineage (GTDB taxonomy): Bacteria > Patescibacteriota > Saccharimonadia > Saccharimonadales > UBA4665 > CAIYEO01. The sequence goes on along the minus strand of JBAXGD010000002.1, from coordinate 53,561 downwards.
GTTATATAAACTTCCTCTCTCGAAAGGCCTATTTTTTCAAGCATTTCGTTGAGTAATTTTCCGGATGCACCTATGAATGGCTTACCCATTTCATCCTCTTTTTTTCCAGGTGCTTCACCTATGAAAACGACGCGGGAGTCATGGCTACCATCACCAAAAACTAATTGTGTTGCCCCAGACTTAAGTTCGGGGCAGACATTATCTTTGGTAATGGTTGCACTGAGCTTGTCTAATAGTTGTTTTTTATTTGTTGAATTCATAAATTAGTTATTCGGTTTAAAAACTTTTATTATTCTGTCAATAAAAATTATTATCAATATTAAGGTGCCGCCGTACTCCCACATGCTTCCGGTGAAGAATGCCCTGGATACCAGTAAGTAGATAAGGCCAATTAGAACCAGGCTTCCACCTAAATTCCAGTACCTAACTTTTTGAGAACTTACTTTCTTAGCCAAGGTTTATTTCCCTTCTTTTTTTACAGCTTTCATACTTAATTGTAGTCTTCCGCGGTCATCGATAGCAACCAACTTAACGTCTACTTTGTCGCCTTCATTTACAACATCAGTAGTTTTGTTGACTCGCTCCTCACTTAATTCACTAATGTGGACTAAGCCTTCTTTGCCCGGCATAATCTCGACGAATGCACCGAACTCTAAAACGCTTACTACCTTGCAGTTAGTATAGATTCGACCAACTTCCGGATCATCGGTTATATTCTTAATCCAAGCAATTGCGCCGTCGATTGATTCCTTGTTAGGACTTGCAATCATAACTGTGCCGTCGTCTTTAATATCTATTTCAGCACCAGTCTCGGCGATAATCTTATTAATTGTCTCGCCACCTTTTCCGATAATTTCACGGATCTTGTCTGGGTTAACCTTTATAGCAACAACCTGTGGTGCATATTTACTTAATTCTTTTCTAGGTCGTCCTAGAGTTTTAAGCATGATGTCTAGGATATGCGCTCTTCCAGCCTTTCCCTGCTCTAAAGCTTGGGCAAGAATGTCTATGCTTAGGCCATGGACCTTCATATCCATTTGTAAGGCATTGATTCCTTTTGAAGTACCAGCAACCTTAAAGTCCATGTCACCAGCAAAATCTTCAGCATCAGCAATGTCGCTAAGAATAGCTACATTATCACCATCCATCATAAGCCCCATAGCAATTCCACTTACAGGAGCTTTAAGCGGAACACCTGCGTCCATAAGTGCTAAACAGCTTGAACAAGTAGCAGCCATTGAGGTGCTACCGTGCTGGCTCATAATTTCGGTAACTGAACGAATTACGTATGGAAACACTTCTTCTGAAGGAATCACCGGAAGTAAAGCACGTTCAGCTAAGGCACTATGACCAATTTCGCGCCTACCTGGACTACCAAGCCTTCGAACTTCACCAACTGTATAGCCAGGTGCGTTGTAGTGGTGCATGTATTTCTTTTCAGAGCTTTTCTCCATAGTGTCAACAAGTTGCGCATAGCTTGTAGGGGCTAGCGTTACAATGTTTAATCCCTGGGTCATTCCTCTAGTGAACAGACTTGAACCGTGAGCTCTTGGTAAAAGCCCAACTTCAGCACTAATAGGTCGGATTTCTGTAAGTTTACGGCCATCAGGTCTTTCCCTATCTTCAAGAATACCTTTTCTAACATCCTTATTGATTGCTGAGCCAAAAGCTTCGAGATACGCAGACTTATTCTGTGCGAATAACTCATCACCATCCTTTTCCAGGAAATGGCTAAGTAGTTCGGCCTTAAGTTCGGCAATTTTTTCGTTTCTTGTAGGGTAGTCGACTCGGATTTTAGCACCCATCTTACCTTCAAGGAACTTATTCACTGCTTCTTGGATTTCCTCAGCAATACCAATCACAGAATAGTCCATTGGCTTAACACCAACTTTAGCAATAAGTTCTTTTTGAAGACTAATGGCTGGCTGAATTGCATTTTGAGCAAATTCTAGAGCTTCAACAACTTCAGCTTCAGAAATTTCATTAGCGCCAGCTTCTACCATAGTGATAGCATGTTCTGTTCCAGCGACCACAAGATCAAGGTCACCCTTTTCAAGCTGTTCTAGGCTAGGTAGTGCCATTAACTTGCCATCTACCTTTCCAACTCTAATACCGGCTATAGGGCCATCGAATGGAGCTCCAGTTAGCATCAATGCAGTAGAGATAGCTATCATCGCAATTGAATCAGGGCGAAAATCTGGATCTGCAGATAAAACTGTAGCTATTGCCTGTACTTCATTTCTGTAACCCTTAGGCCAAAGTGGTCTAATTGGTCGATCAATTAATCTTCCGATTAAAATCGCGTCATCACTTGGACGACCTTCTCTTTTGATGAATCGGCTACCGCTAATTTTTCCAGTTGCGTACATCTTCTCTTCATATTCAATGCTCAGTGGGAAGTAATCTATGTTTGGATTGGATTCAGAACCAACCATAGCTGTTCCAAGAACAACTGTATCGCCATATCGTACGATTACAGAACTTGTACTTCGGAAACCAACACGGTTAACTTCCATGCTAAGTTTTCGTCCACAAAAATCAGCCTCAACACTAAGAATATCCTTGTTATATGGATTTATTGTTATTTGACTCATATTTTTAACCTTTCTGTCTTTTCTAAGACAGGTTCTTCAGTATTTTTACGAATAAGGTGCAAATATATACTTTAAATTACCTTGTGCGGCTAATTTTAGTAAGTAATATATCTGGTCTCTATTCGTAAAAAGTACTAGCTTTATTTAGTTTGTTAAAATGCACAAGCTCAGTTTTTCTTTCGCAAGAAAGAAACTCAAAGTTTAAGCACTATTTACGGAGTCCGATTTTTTGGATTAAATCGAGATATGCCTGGCCGTCTTTATCGGCTAGATACTTTAATAGTCTTCTTCTTCGTCCAACCATCTGTAATAAGGCTCTTCTTGCTGAAAAGTCTTTCTTAGAAACCTTTAGGTGCTCAGTTAGCTCTTTAACTCTTTCAGTTAAAATACCAACCTGAACAGCAACAGATCCAGTGTCTTTCTTGTTTACTTGTAGGCTGTCTACTAAGCCCTTTTTCTTCTCACGAGTTATCATACTTAAGGGTTATTTTAACAAAAACTTCACAATAAATCAAGATGTCTTATTATTTTATTCATTATTTATATCTTGAGTAATTAATTTCTGTTCTAGGTTATCAGAATCTATATCGCTAATTGCGTGAGATTTACTAATATCATAGTCAGCTATAGAGGTCCTTCTGATGTGGGTCGTATAAGCTCCCACCCCTAGTTTTTCCCCAATATCATTTACAAGTGATCTGATATAGGTGCCGCTGCTTACTCTAGTAGTAAAGCTAATATAAGGATATTCATAAATTACTTTGTCTATGCTGTATATTTCTACTGGCCTGGATTTTAGTTCAACCGCCTTACCTTCTCTAGCTAACTTATATGATCTAACTCCATTTATCTTAATTGCTGAATATGCCGGAGGAATTTGATCAATTTTGCCAATATAGCAAGCGATGGCCTGTTTAGCCTTCTCTTCAGATGGTTCTTCATCTGAAACACTTAGCTTTTCACCTTCTTCGTCTCCGGTACTAGACTTAACTCCTAGTCTCATCTTTACTTCATATGTCTTGTCTTTTTTGGTTAGATAGTCGGCTTTTTTGGTAAATGAACCAATCAATAGAATCATGAGTCCGCTGGCAAGCGGATCAAGCGTTCCGGCATGTCCAACCTTCACCTTCTTTGATTCAGCTATTCTCGCAAAAGACCTAATCTTAGCAACACAATCAAAAGAACTCCAACCTTCTGGTTTGTCTATTAATAAAATTCCATTCATTCTTGGGATTCTACACTAATATTTTAAAACAAAGTAGTTACTAGCTAGTTGGTGGGGTCGGATTTATCATAGGAGGTGGAATTGGTGGTGGCGCAGAGGGTGCACCAGGTACTGATGTTGGTGCCATATTAGGAACTTGAGTCGGAGGCACTAGGTTTGTAGGCAATGGCATGCTCATTGTTTGACCGGGAAACGAATTAGTCTTTGGGTGAAGATCATTGCCAAGAGGTAATGCATTAAAAGCTGCAGGAACTCGGTGATCTACCTGTGGTGCTAAATTAACTGCCTGTCTTGCAGATTCAAGACTAGGACTAGGTTGGCTATTTTGAATAATTGGGTTTGGTATTTGGTTAACCGGCGCTGGTTTTTGACTGCTCAAAATGTAGTTATTGTGGGAATCCTGTCCAGTTGATGGTTTTTCTTCAAAAGCTGCATTATTGGGAACCGAATCTTGCGTAGATGCTGGCGGATTGGATAAATAGCCGCCCTGTCTTGAGTTAGTTGTAGTCAGTGGATTCGAGACGACTGGTGGCTGGTAATTTAATGCGCCAGGTTGAGGGGTTATGACAGGTGGCTTTGCTGGCTCTGTTTCCGACTCGTCGCCAAGTTTATGTAAAGTTCCCCTATCATCAATTCTAATCTTCTCAATTTCCTCCTGTGTAGATGCAGATGGATCATCTGCATGCTCTATATCTAGTTCGCCTAAATTGGCTTTAGCTTCTGCCTCAGTTTTTTTCTGGTCAGCTGACTTAATTAAGCTTGTAGGCCCACTAGTCGGAGTGACCCCTTGAGATCTTACATCTATCACCGGTGGAAGAGTCGCCTGTACAGGTGCTGGTGCTGAAGCAGGCTTAGGTTCAAGCTGATCAGCTACAAGTCTCTGGTTTGCGCCTGAAGATAAAAGCTGAGCACTGACGCTGAGTGAAGTTGGTGATGTTTTTTCATTGGCGAATCTTTTTGTGCTAGATACAATTCCAGTCAACCATGATGTAGCGATTTGGCCATCGATTAAATCTTTAGCGCCTAGATCATTCGCAATTAAAGTTACCATTTCAGATAAGCTACTTGCAGTTGTATCCACCCAATTTAGATTGCCAATAGTTAAAGGTTCTGGGGTATTCGAAAGAGCAATAATAGTGGCGTCGTGAAGAATTTTTCCATGAGCCATTATTGCCTGATCAATTTCTTCCTGTTTTTTTACTCCTAGGGCAACAATAACATCTACGTTAAGATCACCTAGAGTAAAATTCAAATCATGTTCACTTATAGATGTCTTATACGGAGTAATAAAAATACGCACCAGATTGTCCTCAACCTTATAGCGAAGTTTATCGGCCTTAGCTTTGTCTATGGCAATAATAAAGTCCTGTAAACTGTCCGTATTTTTCTCAATGGTTTTCTCAGGTTCCAAAAATTGAATAATTGGGGGTATTTCACCGCTGAATACTGCGCTAGCATGCTTTTTCATTTTACCCATTAGCAAAGTGAATCCTAATAAAGCAGTTAATTGATCAACTGTTGGGTTATTGCTAACAGTAACAAGAATGTTATAAGACTCATTTAATTTAGCGGCAATTTTAGCCCTGTTTGAAACGGTTGAAGATGCAGTAATAGGTGCTGGGGCTGGGGCCACTGGAACACCTGAGGTTTGATTTAATTGTTGATTTTGATTATCCATATTTTTGTTTAAGCTTTGTTAAGTATAAATTAGCATAAATACTATAGCTTGTCGAGTATTTTTGCTCTCCTCTTTACAAAAGGGGTAATTCTTTAGTATAGTTGGTTCTTGAATTAATAAATAAGGATAACTAATAAATGCCAATTATCAAATCAGCAAAAAAACGAGTAAAGGTAGCTAAAAAAGCTGCTGTTAGAAACTCAAAGACAAAAAGAACACTAAAGTCTGCTATTAAGTCCCTTTACAAGGATATTGCAACAGGAAAGAAGACCGATAAGTCTCATTCTGCAGCACAAAGTGCAGTATCAAAGGCCGCTAAGAAGAATGTTATTCACAAGAACAAAGCAGCAAGAATCCAGAAGCAACTCGCTTCACAAGCTAAGGCAGCATCAAAGGCTCCTAAGAAAGCAGCTCCAGCTAAAAAAGCAGCTCCTAAGAAAGCAGCAGCCAAGCCAAAAGCTAAAACAACAAAAAAATAACTATTTCTTTATAGTTAATAAGAACTGTAACACTGCCTCATCAGCATCAATTGTTACAGTTTTTAATTTTATGTCTAAATCTAGCGCCCTACTGACAATGTTTTTTAATTCTTCTAGGCTTATTCTGTCTAGTAATCTTAAAGCACCGTCAACCGTATATCTACTCAACCCGCTTTTTGAAACTATCTCACTAGGGCTAGAAGAGCTAATAGTTTTAACGGTTGCAAGAACATGAAGCTGCCAAGCTAAAAGTGACATTATTTGCTTTGAATCAACCCTAAGATCTTTTTGTTCCTCAAACACTCGTATAACATTTTTTCTATTTCCACTTAAAGCGCTATCGAGCAGATTAAATATAGTGCTACTTGGAATCTGTACCGTCATAGCTTCGATATTTTTTAAGTTAATGTCTGAATCGAATAAGATCAGCTTGTCTATTTCATTTTTTAATAAGAGCTGGTTGTCGCCCACTCTCCTTATTAAATGATCAGCATTAGAACCAGAAATCTTGCCCCCGGCTTTAGCGGCATAATCTACTGCCCATTTGTTTAATTTAAATGAGTCTAATTTAGGAAATTCATTAAAATCCTCAATCTTCTTTAACTTCTTGAAATAGGTAGTCCGCTTATCTATGTTGGGTTCATAAATAATTATATCTACATCGTCACTAACAAGTTCTATGACCTCTTCAATATTTTCGGCTAATTCCTTAATACTCCCTGGCTCATAAAGCACAATCAGCTTCTTGCTAACTAGGAATGGCAAGCTGTTCATAGCACTTTTAATTCCAAGATAGTCAGAATTCTCCGCAGAAATTTTCTCAACAGAAAAATCGCCATTAATTTTAATGAAATCGGCTACTTTTTTATGCAAGAAATCACCTCTCAGAAGATCATTATTGCCCGTGATAACTGTTATCATTTAGTTTTCCTTTGGCATTTTGGACAATAATGGGTCCCCCGAGTAGCAACTCTAATTTTTAATATCTCGGAGCCGCAGCGGTTACACATCTTTCCTTCACGCCTAAAAACATTCGCAAACTCTAAATAACTTCCCCTTTTTCCTTCTGCGTCTACATAGTTACGATCAGTTGATCCGCCAAGATCAATACTCTTTTTTAAAACTTCTTTTATGGAATTGAACAATAAATTTAGCTTGGCGTCGGATAACGTTCCACTTAATGAGCTTGGATGAATTTTTGCCATCCATAAACTCTCGTCAGCGTAAATATTGCCTACGCCAGCCAGCACCGATTGATCAAGTATTGTTGCTTTTATAGAACTGTTCCTCCTTCTCCTGACCCTGCTTCGAAACTCGCTCGGCTTAAAGTCTGCGCTAAGTGGCTCAGGTCCTAATCTTTTCATAAAATCTAAATGATCTACTTCAACTTCAGGAATAAGTCTTATCCAGCCAAACTTGCGTTGATCATTGAAAAATAATTTTGATTCATCATCTAGTGAGAAGATTACTCTTGTTGATCTATCTGGAAGTGGGCCTACCAAAGAATCACTCGGGTGACCTGCGCCAAATTGTTTATCTCCCCTAATTACTAACTGTCCTGTCATTTTAAGATGAATAACTAGACAATAGCCTGAGCTTAATTGAATTATTAGCGACTTACCCCTTCGACGTGTATGGATTATTTGTGAGCCAATTAGGAACTTATTGACGTCAGCTTCACTATTTGGAAAACCTTTCGGCCAATCAAATTTAACTGAGACTATTTTTTTATTTTTCAATAGTCTGTTCAATCCGTTCTTAACGGTCTCAACCTCTGGCAATTCTGGCATAGTCTAAATATTGTATCAGTTATAATAGTCATATGGATGACATTGCAGAAATATTAGGAAGAAGAAGAATAGAAGAGCCAGATGAAATTAAGGTTATTAAGAATTATATATTCAAAAAATTTGAGACAGAGGTAAAAATATCTATCAAGAATAATTCACTCATAATATCTTCGCCTCGATCAGCCCTAATAAATGAATTACGCCTCGGTTCTAGTCAATTGGCTGATGAGTGCAATGTTAGTCGAAAAATGATCTTTAGGATTGGATAGTTGTCTGTTCTAAACTAATATTATTGAGAAGCGTCCAGTAGTCTGGAACCTGATTCTGCATAACTGAAGCGATTTGACTAGTATTTCCAGCCATAGTTCCCTGACCACAGTTAGTAGACCAAAGATTCTGATTGAAAGTAGGTACCGAAGAATTCACGACATTAAAGCTATATCTATAGCCAAGTGGGCAAAGTCCGGTAGATGTTTTATATGCTGATACTCTCTTACTGGTAAAACCAAGTGAGCCCATTGAACCCAAAAAGCTCTTAAATGACTTTTCATTGTTTGGAAAATTATAACTAGTTAGTACTTCGCCCTGGTAACCTTTATAAATAGTCATATTTATATTTGATCGGTTAACACTAATCGTAATTGATCTATGTAATATATCATTATTGATGATGCCGTCTTGAACATAAGATAACTGTATGGGTGTGTTTGATTGTGAATTCAGAGATATTGTAGGAGCTTTAACTGAAGGACTTGAGATGCCCTTAATGATTAGTACTACAACTGTAGCCAGTAAACCTATTGTGATCAATGCAGCAACAATATATCTCATAATTACCTCTTAATTAACGTCTAGTATAACATATTAGTCATGTTTTTACAATATTAACTAGAGCAGCCCCCAATTTTTAGCAGTCACAACATCTACTGTTAATTTAACAGAAAGCTTAACGGCATTTTCCATAGTTTCTTTAATTATTGAAGCTACTTTTTCTGCATGTTTATCATCTACTTCAACCAAGACGGAGTCATGTATTTGTAGAAGCATTTTGGCATCATATTGATCTAATTCTTTATCGAGATCAATCATAGCTTTTTTCATAATGTCAGCAGCTGAACCCTGAAAAGGCATGTTAACAGCTGCCCTAACTGCCGCTTCTCTAACAGCAAAATTAGTGGATTTAATATCTGGAGTCGGTCTTCTTCTACCGAATATATCCTCAACAAATCCATCTTCCATTGCCTGTTTCCTGATCTTTTCAATATATTCCTTAAGTTTAGGACGAACTTCAAAAAATCTATCAATAAAATGTTTGGCTTGGGCATAGCTCATTCCAGTTCCCGAAGCCAGTCCGTGAGATCCAAGTCCGTACATTACGCCGAAATTAACGACCTTAGCTTCTCTTCTCATATTTTTAGTAACGTCGTCTATTGCGCGGTTATATATTAGTGCTGCAGTAGTCGAATGAACATCAATATCATTATTAAATTGATCTATAACGTCTTGATCTTGAGATAAATGTGCCGCGATTCTAAGCTCAAACTGTGAATAATCGGCGTTTATAAACGTTCTGCCCTTTCCGGCGATAAAGGCAGTTCTTATTCTTTTACCTAAATCTGTTCTTACGGGTATGTTCTGCAAATTAGGATCTGTCGAGCTCAACCGGCCCGTCTGAGCAATTGTCAGGTTGAAAGTGGTATGAAGTCTTGATTTAGCATCAACCATCTTAGGTAGAGCATCTACATATGTTGTCTTCAATTTAGTGACTTCCCTGTAGCTAGATATTAAGGCAATTATTGGGTGAGAATCCTTCAATTTTTCAAGTTCGCTTGCAGCAGTTGAAAAAGCTGTTTTACCTTTTTTGATACCCTCTGAAGGTATTTTCATCTTATCAAAAAGGATATCAGACAATTGAGCTGGCGAACTTATATTGAATTCGGTGCCAGCGTGAGTATAGATTTTTTGTTCAAGGTCGCTCACTAGGTCATTAATCTCATGTGAAAAGTTTTCTAGATATTTAGTATCGAGTAGGATGCCTTCAGATTCCATTTTTGCAAGTACAGGTATTATTGGCCACTCAATATCTTTAGCTAGTTTTGACAAACTACCTGTCCTGATTAGAGCTGGAGCCTGCTTGTTATATAGTGCCCACAGAATTCCAATCATTTGGTCGGATCGCTCAATTAGTTCTTCACTACTAAGATTGCTAAAATCTACCGACTCAATATCAAGTTCGTCAGAAGCTAAGGCCTTAATTGATTGATCCCTTCTTAGACTATTTAGTAGAAATGAAGCTATCATGACATCATGATCAACGCTAGATAAAAATAAACCCAGATTAGCCAGAGCTTCGATTGTATTCTTTAAATCGTAGCCAATTTTTTGTATCATGTTGTCATTAATTAATGGCTTAATCTTATTTGTGACCATTTTAGGATCTAATTTTGCAAGTTCTAGTATGTATACATTTTGGGGGTCTGGGCTAATAAACAATATCTCGGGATTAGATCCGTGCTTACCACGACTTCTGGAAGTTAGCATTATTTTTCTAACATCAGCTAGACTGAAATCCTCTAAGGCTGAATCGGAATCAATTATATGTCTTTTTACTTTGTAATCAGAAGCATCCTGGGCTTTTTCCGAAACAACGGCATCGACTTTCATGATTTCAGGCAATTGTCTTACCAAAGATTTAAATTCAAGCTTATTAAGCAGTTCCAAGATTAGTTCGGGCTTTGCTTTAGTCCCGTCAACCTCTTCTAAATTAAGTTTTATTGGAGCGTCTAGCCAAATCTCGGCCAACTTATGGCTTAAATATGCCAAGTCTTTACCATTTCTTAATTTAGCCGAAACAGTATTTTTCATTAGATCTAGATTTTCATAGACTCCATCTAGTGTTTTATATTCCTTGAGTAGTTCAATAGCAGTTTTTGGTCCAATGCCGGGAACTCCTGGAATATTATCGCTGCTGTCTCCCATAAGGGCTTTTAGGTCGAGGAACTGACTTGGCTGTAATCCATATTTATCGACAAAATTATCTGGATTATATAGATCAATCTTACTTAAACCAGTTTTGAGTAAATATGCGTGGGTATGTGAGTTAACCAGTTGAAGAACATCCATATCGCTAGTCACAAGTAATGTTTCGATATTTTTATCTTTTGCCTGAGCAGCTAATGTTCCCAAAATATCGTCTGCTTCATAGTCATCAAGCTCATAAAGTGGCCAACCAAAAGCATCCAGTAATTCGTGTAGAATTGGTATTTGATCGTAGAAATCTGCAGGCGCAGGCTTTCTACCTGCCTTATATTTTGGATATAGCTCTAATCTTTTTCTAATGTTAGTTTTGGGCTTATCCCAGGCAACAGCTACATAATCTGGCTTCAGCTTCCTAATAACCTCAAGTGCCATAACTGCAAAACCATAAACACCTCCAGTAGATATACCGTCCTTAGTGGATAAATTTGGCATAGCATAATAGCCTCTATAGAAAACGCTTTTTCCGTCAATGATTACTAGTTTTTTTCTTTGCTCAGTCATTAAACTAATTATACCCTAGCATCGACAATAGATTAGCTCAAGCTTTATAAAATACTATTTACTCTCTGTTTAGCATATTCTAGGAATTTTTCTGTGCCTTCAAAATTGTTATCAAGCGTCAAATTAGCCTTCTCTTTTACATAATCCATATTCATTTGAATTAGGGGATCAATATCGGGCTGTGGAACTACCTGGGTTTGTTCTTGCCTTAGGTACTCATCAAAATCAATACTTACCTCACCCGTACGCAAGTTTTCTAAAAATCTTTTATACCTGGTTTTGGCTTTGGAATCTATCCAAATAAGCGTCCCTTTATTTTTAATAATAAAGTCTGCCTCAATTGGTGCTCTAATACTCCAAATCAGCATTCCCTTATATTCCTTAGTTTTAAGGGCTTGTCTATATTTATCGAGAGCAATCTTCATGAAAACATCAGGGCCTTTTTGTTCTCTCAACCAATTTGACGTCTCTGTTAAATTAATTCTTGAAATCGGTGATTTTGAATCCTTATGGCGCTCCATAGAATATTCCCTAGCAATATCTCCGACGGAAATTCCAAAATAACCAGCACTAAGTAGCAATGTTGCGAGCGTATCTTTGCCAGACCTACTATAGCCACCAATTCCCACAATATTTTCAGTATTATTCATCTTTAGCTAATATAGTCGTGCAGCTTCTTTGAATCTTTGTGTTTTCGAAGTTTAGCAAGAGCTTTTGCTTCAATTTGTCTAATTCTTTCTCTTGTGACGCTAAATTCTTGTCCGACTTCTTCAAGTGTATGATATTTTCCATCTTCTAGACCAAAACGTAGCTTTAGAATCTTCTGCTCTCTCTCTGTTAAAGCCCCAAGTAGAGTTTTTATCTGCTCTTTCATTAACTGTCCAGTCGCAGATTCTTCAGGACTAATTGTGTCTTCATCTTCAATGAAGTCTGAAAGAACCGATTCTTCTTCGTCATCCTTAATGCTGGCATCAAGACTGCTAATATCCTGCTTAATCTTCATGATGTGTTCAACTTTTTCTACTTCGATTTCCATAGCCTTAGCTATTTCTTCGCTAGTTGGTTCACGATTAAGTTCCTGGGTTAATCTTCTTTGTGTTCTAAGTAGTTTGTTGATAGTTTCAACCATGTGAACAGGTATACGGATTACTCTTGCCTGATCTGCAATAGCTCGGGTTATAGCCTGTCTAATCCACCAAGTTGCATAGGTTGAGAACTTGAATCCTTTATCTGGGTCAAATTTCTCAACAGCTCTTAGTAGCCCAGTGTTACCTTCTTGAATTAAGTCCAATAAATCTAGTCCTCTACCAACATATCTTTTGGCAATCGATACCACTAAACGCATGTTTGCTTCTGCCATTTTTGCTTTAGCGTCCATATCGCCTGCCACAACTCTTTGAGCAAGCGCCAATTCATCTTCTGAAGATAATAATGGGATTTTACCGATTTCTCTTAAGTAGAGTCTGACGGAATCATCAGCGATATCATCAATATAGCTTGTGTCATTAGTTACGACCTCTTCTTCTTCGCCGTTCTCAAGTACCCATTCATCTGAAAATTCTTCAGTACTTGGTTCGCTAACTACTTCAAGGTTTGCTTCTGCTAAATCACTATAAAGAGAATCTAGGATTTCAACATTTTCTGGTGATTCACTGAATACTTTTAGGATTTCTTTTTGATCAATCTGACCATCTTTTTTAGCCTTATCAAATAGTTGCTGTTTTAATGCATCCATCTCTTCAGGTGTTGGCATTGTTACTTTAGCTTTTCTGCTCATTTATTAGTCCTTATTGTTTCTTAATAGTTTATCTAGGTCTTTTGCTTCTGTTAATAATTGTTGTGCCTGGCTAGGATTTGCATCACTAAGCAGTATTGAAATGGCTTGTTTTCTTTGTTTTACGTATTGTTGTATTATCTGTGCCTGCAAAAGGCTTGCTTCATAATGAAGTTCTGTCGTAGATTGAACCTTATATAGTTCATCATACTGTAATAACAATACTTTAATATAGTCGCCGATATTTTGCAAGTCATCTAGGGGTATGCTGAAATCTGTAATTTCCTTATTCTTAACTATGAATTTGAATAATTTTTTTGACTCATCAGTTGCAAACATCTCTTCTGACATTGAATGTAATAATATTCTCAGTTCTGGGTGATTGATAACAATGCTTAGAAAATGATTCTGGTATCTACTCAAATCATAATTACGATGGTTCTTTTGGTGTTCAACTTTATTGTGTTTGAGAATTGCACTGTCAGTTTTTTGGGTTCCAATTTTTGTCTCAAGAGCATCCTTGGAGACGTTAATAAGCTCAGCGACTTTTGTGAGATAGTGATCCTTCTCTACGGGATCGGTGATGCTTCTAATTACTTTAAGCACAATGTCGCTAAATTCACGCTTACCCTGTCCGCTATTTAGATCCAGAACATCTTTGTAATATTGAATAAGCCAATCCACTGCATAGATAGGTTTGTTAATGGATTCAAGCCATGAATCAGGATTGGCCTTAAGTAGCTCGTCCGGATCTTTGCCGCCATTAATATTAATCATAGACAAGCTAACTCCAACTTTTGAAGCTATTGGGATTGATCTCTCGGTAGCCTTAATTCCTGCGGCATCCTGATCGAAGCAAAGACGGATATCTGAAGTAAAGCGGTTTAGCCCTTTCAGATGGTACTCAGTTAAGGCGGTGCCCGCTGTTGCCACCACCTGACTCACACCAGCTTGATGTGAAGATATGACATCCATATTACCCTCAACAACAACTGCATAGTTCAATTTTCTTATAGATTCCTTTGCTTTGTCTAAGCCAAAAATATGTCTGCTCTTGTCGTAAAGTATTGTCTGAGGAGTATTTATGTATTTCGGGGAACTTGGTCCAGCAATAAGCTCTCTAGCTGTGAAGCCTATTGTTCGACCGTTTGGATCTGTTAAAGGAATCATTATTCTACCTCTAAACATATCGATTATCTTGCCATCTCGCTCAATCCCAAGACCAGCCCCTTTAATTTGAGCTGTATTGAAGCCCTTCTTGATTAAATAGTCAGATAAATCAGATCTAGAATTGGGAGAATAGCCTATTTTAAACGATAGTGCTGTTGGCTTATCCATACCTCTTTTTTTAAATACATACTCTTGAGCTGTAGAATTTTTCGATAGATGAATTTGGTAAAATTTAGTGGCTATTTCTAGGGCTTCATAGAGCTTCTCTTTTACTTTCGCATCTCTGGCATAAGATTTATTATCGTATTTAGATAAATCTACTCCTGATTGTCTAGCCAGAATTTCAAGAGCTCCTCGGAAATCTACCCCTTCCATCTCCATGATGAAACTAAATATATTACCCCCTTTACCACTGGAGAAATCATGCCATATTTGTTTTTCTGGGCTAACAATAAAGCTTGGGCTTTTTTCTGAATTGAATGGACTTAAGCCCTTGAAGTTTCTACCAGCACGTTTCAATTGAACATATTGACTTACAACGTCCTCGATCGAAACTCTCTCTTTAATTTCATCAATTGCACTCATATAATCCTATTGTACGCTAAAGTTACTTGGGTACATGAAGTCAGTTATGGTTAAATAATACATATGAATCCGAACCAAAACACTAACAACGATCAATTTTATTTCATGAACGATAATCATTCTCCTCAGCGAAATTCATTTTCTGGGGGTAATAGTAGCACAAAATCGAGAATTTTCATCGTGGCCGGTGGACTATTAATAATCATTGTTATTGCCTTTATCCTCAATATAATCATTTCAGGCTCAAAGAGCGCTAACAACAAAAATATAATTAATCTAGTAGAGGATCAAGCAATCCTAATGCAAATTTCCTCTCAAGGAACCACTAATTCAAAGAATCAAACTATACTGAACCTTTCCGCAACTACTCAGCTGAGTATGGCCAGCGCTCAATCTCAATTAATAAAATTAGCTGTAGCAGAAGGAGTACCAATAACTCCATCAGTGAAAGCGTACTCGAGCTCATCTGTTAAAACAAGCCTTGGTTCTGCGATACTCAACGGAACATTTGATGCAGCGTATTTATCAAATTATCAGACTAAAATTAATCTGTATCAAAATAATATTACCATTGCATATAATGGCGAAACTAAAGCCGCAATGAAGGCACTTTTGAGCACTTTATACAAACAAAATAAGGTACTTACAGATTATTCTAAGACATTATCAGCTAATTAGACTCTAGCTGTTTTGTTATCTCGTATGAGTGCCTAATTAAATCTCTCACCTCTTCTAGGGTAAGTTGTCCGGTCAGAATAACAGTAATCCATGACCTTGGATTTAAGTCCTTGCCTGAAAGAACGGTCTCATATTTTTCCTTAAGGTGTTTAGCTAGCAGTCTATCGCACCTCAATGAAATTTGTAGTGGTGTTAAATCTTTATATAGAAGAGCAAACATCTGCTCGTTTAATGAATAAACCTCAATATTTTTACCGTAAGGATAGCTTTTTACTACGCCTTCGTAGGATATTATTAGTTTTTTTACTTCTGAATATTCAAACATGGGAAGAAATTATAAATCAACCTAGGGCTTTTCACTAATTTTTGACAAATTATCTAGATAAAACTCTAGCTCTTTTATAGATGCCCCTATGTCATCTAAAGCTCTATGGTTATCGTTTTTCTCAAACTTGTCTGTTAATTTGTTCTCCATCAAAATCTTGAATGACGTTACATCAAGCATCCTGTAGTGGAGCAGGCTAGCAACTTCCGGCCACCACTTTTCAATAAACTTGCGATCATTATAAATTGAGTTTCCAGCTAGGATTGCCGGCTCATCACCGAAGTTATTTTTTATCAAATTTACTATTTCTATAATAACTTGTTTTTCAGTTTTACCGTTGTTGCGAATTTTATCGATAAGACCACTTTTTGCGTGCTGTATCGCCGACCACTCATTCATGTTTTGAATCTTTTCTTCAGGTTGAGATATTACTGCCTCGTACTTGGCCAAAGTTTTAAAATCAAAGTCCGTAATTAATACTGCAACTTCAATAATAACGTGCTCGCTAGGATCAAGCCCAGTCATTTCAAGATCAACCCAAAGTAATTTTGTTGGCTTTATCGTTTTATCAATCTCATTCATAAATATAACCTAGGACAGACTTATTAATTTTTGTGCTGCGGCTCTATGTTGTCCAAGAATAACTTTATCGGTACCTTCCCTGTATTCAATTGTATCGCCGCCAACTCTTTTATCATCAAATGTTCCATCAAGCATAGAAATTGCGAGCAATGTTGCATATTCACGACTTGTCATTACAGGTATATGATTATAGCCTTCAGTTGAAGGTTTTTTTTCGGTATCATCCTGAATCCTCTCGGGCATTTGGTGGAAAAGTCTGTCAATTTTAGCCAAAAGATATACCCCAACTTCAATCCTCAAGTCCTTATTATTCCTCATGGCTTCAGTCAGCTCGGATCTATCTGCTAAACCATTTTCGCTTGAAAATTTATTAAATATTTCGGCTAATCCAGGATCGGACATATAGGCTTGTTCAATTCGTTCTTCTGCCATTTTCTTGGATTCAGGGGTAACTTTAGTTCGTACGGTTTCTTTTACAGCAGCTTTTTCTACAGTATTTTCAGAAAGATCTTGGTTCGGATCTAGCAAATTATCAAAGTTTGATTCCTTGTCATCTGAAGATTCTAGGGCAGGCTTAAACACTAATTCGTTTCTAAACTTCCGATATTCGGTTTTCGGGGTTCTCGTAATTTCGCGAATCTGCTCCAAAACTGCAGCGTCTTCCTCCTTGGGTAACTCAGTGCCTTCATCAAATTTCAAGCCCTGTGAGGATATAAAGTCCTTGGCGTCTAAAATCGTTTGTTGGCCATTTTCATCAGAAAGAATAACAATATTTTGAGTTTCGCCAGTTTTGTTACCGCTCTCATCCTTCAAATTCTTTTTTATGGCATCCTCAAAACGAAGTATCTTGCCGTCATATTCTACGGCCTTTCCGGTAGAGTACTTTTCATCAACAACACTCATGAATTTATCCACATCGGCTTCGCTAACCTGGGGCTGTTCTTGAATTGAAGTATTGAAAGTTTCTGACATTTTTTGATTTTTTTATTTTATATTTATCTAAATATACATTAGCACAATAAGTGTTATTTTACAAGGGTAAAATAGGTTTCTATTTAGCTGCTTTTAGTGCATTGGCATACCAAACTAGATCATTTAGCATAGTATTCACAGTGGTGTGTGGACCGTACTGCAGTTCCTTAAGTTCCTTAATCAAATTACCTTCCTCGTCAATAATTCCATCTATGAAATGGTTAAAGTGTAGGTTGATTGGTACGACAACAGCCTGACACTCCGATAAAATCATCTTTAGGTGTTCTGCGGCTCGAGCTCCACCTACACTTCCATGTGTTGCTACAGCTGCAGGCTTGCGGTTTAGTTCATATGCTGTGTAGTCTAGTGCATTTTTAAGAACTCCCGATAATGAGTGGTTATATTCGGGGGTAACAAAAACATAACCATCAGCCTCTGCTAATTTATCGAGAAACTTCTTAACATCGCCTTCTACCTTACGATCCGGATTGTATCTCGGCGATACGGCTTCGTTAAAAAGTGGAAGATCAAAATCAATTAAATCAACCATCTCAACTTCAACATTCTTTAATTCTTGAGCTGCTGACGCAATCCATTTTGAGAATTGTAGAGATCTTCTTCCTTTTCGTGTGCTTCCAATAACTATTTGTAGTTTCATATATATTCCCTCTTTTTGATTAATGATATACTTTATGTAGTATTAATATAATAGTGCCATTACTATACAAAGTAAAGTATGAAAATTAGAAGTAATAATTTAGAAAAAAGAACTGGCTGTATAGCTTCTGCTATGGCCGTAATAGGCAGCAAATGGACTGCCCTTATACTTCGAGATTTAGTAGATGGCAGCAAGCGATTTACATATCTAGAGAAATCTTTAGCCGGTATTAGTCCGAAAACTCTATCGCAAAGACTAGACGAGCTAGAAAAACATGAAATAATTACTAAAGAAAGTTTTCGGGAATCTCCACCACGAATTGAATATAGTTTAACTAATAAAGGTCGTGACCTTGTCCCCCTTCTCAAACAGATGGCTTCTTGGGGAAATAAATATTACGATTCAGATTGCGCTAATCTCTAACTTTTATCAAAATCTAGCGATAATGAATTAATGCAGTATCTTTTACCGCCATGCTCCTTAGGCCCGTCATCAAATAGATGGCCAAGATGGCTATCGCAGACACCGCATCGTACTTCAGTTCTTTGCATGCCAAGACTATCATCGTTGATCAATTTAATTTTAGTATCATCAACCGCATTCCAGAAGCTTGGCCAGCCACATCCAGCATCATATTTATTGCCAGATTTAAAGAGAATGTTGCCACAAGCGGCACATTTATAGTTTCCGGTTGTCCAAAAATCATCAAACTTACCACTAAATGGAGCTTCGGTTCCCGATTCTCTGAGAACATGATACTGCTCTTTTGTTAGTTTTTTCTTTAAAGAGTCATCGTCCATATGGATTATTGCTTTTTGGCTAATCTATCTAAGTTCAAGGCCTTAAATGTCACATAGATGATGATTGCTACTATTATGAAGCTAATTAATGTCGACAGGAACAAACCCCAGCCAAAGACGGCTTGCTTCGAAAAAATATGAATAGTTAAGGTCTTCTGGTTTAAGCTTCCTGTTCCAGGTAAAATTAGACCAACAAGCGGATTCACTATGGTAGCCGTGAATACATCAACCACGCTCTTAACTTGAGCACCGAATACGAAACCTATTGCAAGCCCAACTATGCCGTACTCCCTAATAAACTCACCAAATCCACCAACTTGTTTATTAATGGTTTTTGAAGTTAATGGTGCTACTTTCGAAACTGCACGTTTGCTTCCTTTTAGAACTTTGTCCATTCAATGATCTCCTATAATGTTCACGTAATTGATATTATACCCTACTCATTAAAGCTGATTAGGAGCTGAAATACTTAATAGCTCCAGGCCCTTCTTCAAAATATCTGAATATAAGCTAACTATTTTGAGCCTTATAGCCTCCTGTTCGTAACAACCACTCGTGGTTGAAAGACCGCTATTGTTTCAGCACCATATTGGCACTACCACTAAAGACACGTGGGGTGTTAAGGGTTCTTGACGTGCTTACTGCTCTAAAAAGTAGCGGCTCCTCTATTAGAAAAGTCTTTTTAGGCATAATGCAAACAACTATCCATCAGGGGCACCGATGGGTGTTATCTTTGGACTACTTACCCCCGAACAGTTATATTCGTAGGTAGTTTATTAGATAAAAAAATTTCGAAGAAGCACCGGAAAGAAAAAAGAGAAGAAAGACTAAAAGGAAGGGCAAAAGCTAAAGGATTTACCCCACCGACACGCGAGCGCCATCGTCGTCCTCGACACCCGAGCGGTACAAGCTCGGCGTGCCACCGTAGAGCACGTAGGAGTACGGAACGAACGACCACCCGGCGACCGCCTTAGGTTCTAGGTCGAAGTGTCGGATATAGGTTTTGTCGAATGCGCTACTGTCGGCTAGTTTGTCGCCCTGTGCTCGTAGCGTGTACCAGTAGGTAACAGCGTCAAGAACACTTGGGACACGCAAATTGAGGTTAGGCTTACCAGTTTGCTGCTCCCTCAGCATTCGCACCTGTGTTTCAACCGTTTTACCGCTCAAAACTGCATCACGACGGGATGGAATGAGGCTGAGGCGAACTGGGTCGCTACCGCCGTTACCAGAAAATTCACGGCCTGTGTATCTGCCTTTACGATATAGCTCATCGTACACGTAGGTTTCGTAAGGCTGGTCTTTACCAAACGCTTCAGCCAAAGCAACAATTTGTTTTTCGGTTGCTTCCACATTAGGCGTGGCTACTAGGTTATAGCGAGCACCATTGGCAATCAGTTCTTCCACTAAGTGATCGTAGACGCCGTTTTCTTGCCATTCCTTATCTTTGAGAGCAAACAGGTGCTCAAGCTCTTGTGCCGATACGCCAGATTCTGGCTTGCGAAAGCGACGCTCGGTTTTTAGTTGGCCTGCAACAGTGCTGTAAGCCATAAACGCACCTCTTAGCTGGTCGCGAATGGTTTCAGGGAGTATGCGGGCAAGTTCCGGCTTATCCCGGCCTTCTCGTTTAGCCCTTATCTCGTCAATGCGTGGATCACGTTTGTAACCAAATCCTGAGATGTCATGGTCCAGTTCATAGAGAAATCGTAGCTCATCGCCAGTAAGTTCAGTAGTAGGATCGGCTGTTATCTTCTTGTCTATGGCAGTCAGGTGTTTCATGTCCTGGGCTCTTCGAATATACTCTTCGCCCCCAGGTAGATCTTGCAGACGCTCAGACGTAATATCTGCCATTTCGGACTCAAGCTCTTGGGCAGTATTGATACCACGCACTTCGGCTACTGAACCTTCTTGCATACGAATTGCTACGCGCGGAACAGTCTCTTTTCCGTCTTCATCACGAGTGTAATAGACGTAAAAGTCGCCACCCTGAAGCTGTATGTTTGCGGTGGATTCGCCCGCTGTGCACCAGCCAGTACCATGCCCCTGCAACGAACCAGCGAGCCTTCGGGCTGTTCTTGGGTCTGAACTCTGGTTGAACTTTGTCCAAGAGCCTCTGGTATCTTTGAGCAATTCCGGTGAAGTTGGAGCAATCTCAAGAACGGCATGTGCATAGAGTTTACCAAAATTGGCACCTTGCAGTAACTTTTGGAGCTGTTCGTTATTGGCACCACCATCAACTGGCTCGTGCTGCACTCTTGATTTATTGAGCACATCGTAGACATAGGCTAAAGCCTCACGGTTAAGTTCCGGATAAGCGGCTGTAGTTCCACGACTACGCTTCAGGAATTCGCCCTTTTCCTTATCGTAATTGCCGAGTTTCGTGACAGAAGAAAATGTGTAGGACTTAAACCAGTCCGGATAGCCACCATCTTCGCCACCGAGGTACTCAACCCATTTGCCAAGTCCGACTCGCTGATCAGCCTGAACTGCTTCAGTCATTTGCTCACGCATATTTTGGGTAATAGTAACGTCACCGTGTCCTTGTTCACGAGCTATACGACGCTGTAGTTCAAAGTAGCCATCCGGTACATTTTCGGCCTTAATGACATTGGCTTCAATCTGGCGATCAATACTCGATTGGTCACCAGTTAGTATGCCGTCATTGACGTATTCTCTATGAGCAAGAAAGCCTAAATGAGCAGAGATCTTATCTGCTGGCTCATTTGGGATATGCTCACCGCCAGCACGCAAATAGCCCACCACACCTTCTACTTCTTGCGAAGCGTGGAGATTGGGGTTTCTCTCGTGTAGAAATGAGCTTCCGGGTGTTTGCATAGTGTAATTGTAGCGTTACGTTTTTTATTTTTTGTGTCTAACAGACTATCATATTTTAAGGTTCGTGTCAATGCCACAGGTGGGACTTACTCCTTGTTGCTCGCTGTAAGCGGCAATATGTGAGACCTAACAAGTAAGGCTATTATGCGACAAGGTGTCTGCACGAGCAATAAGTTAGGTACTTGTTTACAACGTAAACATAGTAAACATTGTTTACACGTTATTTGTATAACTGACTATGTGAGCCAACAGCGACAAAGAGTACCTTTGTCTCGGTAATCACTTGATAGTGTAGGCGTAAGTCGCCTCCCGCACTGATAGAACGGTAGCCTAACCACTCGCCCTTTAGTCCGTGATTACGGAGCGGTGTAGCGGATATGTCCTCTACAAATAGAGCTACGGCGTCCCTAGCTTGCTCCTGCTTTTTACGGGGTAATTTATCAAATTGTTTATTGAACGCCTTAGTAAAATCAACGTCCATAATTTACTTTTTCATTAAGCTGTCGAGGTGGGCTAATGCCCCTTTTGAGCCTTTAGTATGTGTAATATCACGGTCGGCTTTATAGTCGGCGTCGGCGTCCCTCATAACTTGTTCAAGGTAGGGAGTTGGCTCAAGGTTGGTGCTCAAAACTACACGGCGGTCTCGTAGAGCCTGCTTTACGACCATATTTACAAGGGCGGTGCTTGATACACCTAGCTCTGTGGCAAAAGTCTTTAGCTCTCGCTTGGTGTTCTCGTCTGTTTTTATACTTAGTTGTACGTTACTCATAATATAGCTATTGTATGCCTATCGTATGTGTATGTCAATACGATACCTAGCACAGCTTTTTACTTTTTTTCGTTCTCTATCTCGCTTGCAGTTTTTATGATAAATCTCCAGACCACTATAAGTATCGCTCCTGTAACTATTGAATAAAGCCACCAACTTGTTTATTAATGGTTTTTGAAGTTAATGGTGCTACTTTCGAAACTGCACGTTTGCTTCCTTTTAGAACTTTGTCCATTCAATGATCTCCTATAATGTTCACGTAATTGATATTATACCCTACTCATTAAAGCTGATTAGGAGCTGAAATACTTAATAGCTCCAGGCCCTTCTTCAAAATATCTGAATATAAGCTAACTATTTTGAGCCTTATAGCCTCTCTGTCGTCGCCAATGACTCGACTAGCCTCATAGAACTTATTGAACGACTGGGATAGCTCATAGAGGTACGTACAAAGGTGATGAGGCATGATTTCGGCAATAGACTTGTCTAAATAGTCCGGGAACTCACTTATTTTTCTTGTGAGCTGTCTTTCCTGATCATCAAGCCCATAGCTCGATGGCTCAATTGTCTTATCTACTTTTTTAAGAATACTCCTCGATCTAGCATGTGAATATTGTAGGTATGGTCCGCTGTTTCCAGTAATGCTGACCGATTCTTCTGGGCTATATATCAAATCTGGTCCAAGTCTTTGTTTTAGGAAGGCATACTTGATTGCACCAAGGGTTGTCTCCATGCTCTTTGTGTTAGTAGTTTCAAAATTAATTTTTGCAGTATCTTCAATAACTTGCCTTGCTCTAAGACCATTACCCTTCCTACTACTGATCTTTACGCCACCGGCCATCTTTACCATTCCGTGAGTTAAGTGTGTGGTGGCGGCAACCAATTTGGGTTCATACTGCTCTAAGCTTTTAAGCACCACCCTCATGTATTCAGTAATCTCGTTGCCAGTGATTACGATAGACTTATCAAATTTGAAGTCTCTGTATTTGGCCATAATTAGCCCCAAATCTTTAGCTTCATATGATGGTAGTCCCTGGGATGTAATAAAGACTCTTGTGTGAAGACCGTATTTTTCACCCTTAAAAACTATTGCTCCATCACTTTCCTCATAGACACCATTCTTTAATTGTTTATTGACAGTATCTATTCCAATTGGCGCAGTTTCGCTTTCGGGATAATAGCGATCAAAGGCTGTGATCTCTATATCCTGATAAAACTTTTTAAAATACGCATAGCTCCAGTCTCTGCAGAGCCAATAAATCTTTGCAATGTCAGATTCATGATCTTTTGAGTTAACAATTTCGTACAACTTCTTATTAAGTTCGGTAATCTGAGTATGGGGTTCAGATTCCTCAGATTCAAATGCTTGAGTTCCTTCAACATAACGATCTGCAAGATAAGCAGCTTTTTCATCTAAGGACTTTGGTTCTAGGCCTGCCAAAAACTCTAGAGCCACTTTTGGGTCACCCTTTCCGGCAGTATTTAGTATGGCCCACATGTTTATTGCAACATGTCTGCCTACATCGCCACCAAAATTTACCCTGAATACTTTTCCACCAGCCACCTCAAAAAGATTAGCAATGGCATTACCTACGATTGATGTGTACAGGTGTCCAACGTGAAATACTTTGAATGGATTTGCGTCAGAGTATTCGCAGACAATGACCTGGTCCTTATACAAATTTGGCTTATATGTAATAGCTAACTCTGAGTCTTTAATTAGAGCTTCGTCACTCAGCTTAATATTAATAAAGTTTGCAACATTGTTTACTTGAATTGCATCAGATGCTAGTGAATGTCTTATTCCCTCGATTAATTTCTCAGCAATTTCTCTTGGATTCTTATTGAGCTGATGGGCAAGACCAAAGCTAATATTTGTAGTGTAGTCACCAAATTTTTCATCTGGCCTGGTAATAACTGGGTCTACGGTCACTTTGAAGTGTTTGAAAATTTCGTCTTTTATGACTTTTTGTATCTTATCTTTCATCTAGACTAGTATATCACTACCCCTGCTTAAGGGACTTGAAATAGTTAATTGAGCGCCAAAGTATTAAATAGCTAGTACCAATAATCCCAAAAAAACCAATGCATGTTGTGATGGCTTCTTTCTGAGTGTTGACGTCAAAAATAGGATTCGACACATCGAATATCAAGGACACCGGGTTAGTTATAACATCCCAGCTGTTGAACCTAAGAAAACGACCAAGATAAACCGCAAAACCACATATTAAAAAAATTCCTACTAATGTCGCTACTGAGGAAAAGCCTTTAATTCGCTTATTGAGCTCTAGGTTGATGACATAGACACTTATTAGCCCAACAAGTAGTCCATTCAATGACATAAGAAAGAATGCCACTATACTCACAAGAATATCGGGGCTATTCAAATTGATCAGATGTACTGAGTCGCTAATTATATAAAAGCTATTTGGCAAAAAACACAACCAGGCCAAGAAAAGAATGATCCCCAAAGGACTTACCCATGGTTTCTTCCTTAAGTATTTATTTATCAACACTGCTATTAGTAGAGGCACCCATGCCAAGAAGAGATTAAAAATCATGAATAGCAGCTGATTGGTACGATCGAGTAAAGCTCCTGTAATTAGAAATACAATGGAAACTAGGGCCTGAAGACCCAACGCCAGATATATACCCCCATAGCCTTTAACAGCTTTTTCTCTCATCAGCCTATTATATAATTTTTGTGGTCTATAAACAAAAGCCTAATCAGCTAGTTCTTTTTTCAGATCTTCAATAAGGGCTACTGGGAATGGATTAAGATTAGACAATAAGGCTAGGTAAATACTAGTGAAATCTCCAAGTAACATTGTCCAGAGCATTTGCTCTAGCTTATCGTCACCTTTTGCTTCAACAGTTATAGGATTAGGCCTTAAACCACTAAGCAGTTTCTTTGTAACCTCAAAACGTTTTGCGATTCTAGGATTATCAAACGAAGTTCTTAGATCAATTACGGCATAGGGTTTTTGAGTAGGTTGTTTAGTCCAACCAAGAAATTCATTATGGTTAAATTCGGGGAATTGGTTGAACCAAGCAATGTGCTTGGAATTCTCATTGAAACTAATTTTCCATTTGTAGCCAACCGGTCCCAGTACTGGACCAGAATATACGACAATAGACTTCCCCATCAGTTCTTGAGCTATTTCCTTAGCCAAATTTCCTTTTGTAGGCTTCTCTGCAGACCATGGCTCGCACAGCTTTTTAAGATAATCACTTTTCGATGTTAGTTCATTCGCCCTATTTTCAGTTAGACCAAAACCATCCGTAATTTGTAGAAGCGCCTTTAAACCATAAAGAGTAGCGTGTCGTGGCTGCAAACCTCCAGGTAATTTAGCGAATGTGTAGCCGTTCTTCAGGGCTATCTGTTCTAGTGTTCCTCCCGAAGAAATCACTACGATAGTAGCTCCCGTTTTTTCTGCGCTAGAAAGAGCGGTTAATGTTTCTTCGGTATTGCCCGAATAACTAGATGCAATGAATAAACTCTTCTCATTCAAAAATGAGGGAATCGAGTAATCTCTTGAAATCACAAATGGGACACTAAAACCTGGCCATGATTGGGCTAATGCTGCAGCCAGTGCCGAACCACCCATCCCAGAAAGAACGACATTATCGAAAGATTGCTTTTCCACTTCAATTGAATAGTCCTCCAAAACCTGTTGCCACTGCTTGCCCGCAGTACCCAGAACATCATCGGCATCCTTTTCGTGAATAAATTTCAAGTCGTCTAACATATAACCCCTTTAGCTAAAGCTTTTATGCTTTAAATTTGTTATTATTTAAGTAATGTAATTTAATTATAGTATATTTATAGAACAAATTAGGGGGTGAAATGTTTGGACAAGATAATCAAGGGGTAAGCACAGATACTTCTTCGACTCAGGCGGTAGTATCAGATAATACGATGCCCAGCGGGATGCCATCTCCATACATACCAGCACCAATGCCTATGCCTAGTGTTATGTCTACAGAGCCACAATCAGCTCCAACAGTAGATTCGACTCAAGATTTAACACCATCGGTAGTTGATTCTTCGATCTCTTCAGCTCCATCAGTTTCTAGCTCTGACCCATCAACTGTTGTAGCGTCAAGCGAACCATTAGCAGTTAGCGCTCCAGCACCATCAGAAAATGCAGCCCCTTCTCAAGATGACTCAAGTAACAGTTTAATGGATATAAAAAAGAGTGCTCTTGAGCAACTCTCGCCGTTAGTGGGAAAGCTAGACCAAACTCCTGAAGAAAAATTCCACACAACTATGATGATGATTCAAGCTTCCGACAATCAGGACCTTGTAAAAGATGCTTATGATGCAGCTCAGAAAATTACAGATGAGAAAGAAAAAGCTCAAGCTCTCTTAGATGTTGTTAACGAAATAAATTACTTCACCCAAAAATCAAATCCAGCTACAGAATAGATAAATAAAATTAGCGCAGAGCGGACTTTAGTAGTCCATTCCGCCCATACCACTCGGCATTTGTGGTGAAGCATCACCCTTCTGTGGAATATCTACGATTAAAGCACCCATAGTCATCGCTGTACCAGCGATACTCACAGAATTTTGTAAAGCTTCTTTTGTAACTCGAGCTGGATCAATGACTCCGTTAGCCTTTAAATCAACTAGTTTGGTTGGGTCGTTTACATTTATTCCCATGCCATCTTTAGCTTTTTTAACCTGAGGTAGCCATTCATCTGGGTTGATTCCAGAGTTAGATAATAAAATTCTGAATGGTTGCTCAAGTGCGTTCTTCAGTATTTGTGCACCATTAGACTTTGGATCATTCCCGGCAGTTTTAATTGTTTCGGCTAGATTTATAAGCGTTACGCCGCCACCAGCCACAATTCCTTCGTCGAGAGCAGCTTTCACTGAAGCAACAGCATCATCAACTCTAAATTTCTTTTCTTCGATTTCGGTTTCGGTTGCGCCACCAACTTTAATTACAGCTACCTTACCTGCAAGTGCAGCTCTTCTTTTAGCTAGACTTTCTTTATCATACTCACTAGTAGATGCTTTTAATTGAGCTTCGATCTGTTGAGTTCTTTCTTTCTGAGAGCTCTTAGAGCCTAATCCTTCAATAATTGTAGTGTCTTCTTTAGTAACTATTACTTTACGTGCACTTCCAAGCATTGCAAGTTCTGCAGTTTCGAAACTATATCCCTGCTCTTCGCTAATTAAGGTTGCGCCAGTAAGAACGGCTATATCTGTAAGTACATCTTTTCTTCTTTCGCCAAACTCAGGAGCTTTAATTGCTACTGTGTTAAAAACACCCTTTAGTCTATTCAGGACTAATGTTCCAAGTGCTTCACCATCAACATCTTCTGCAATAATTACTAAATCTTTTTTTCCAGCTTGAGCTAGTTTTTCTAGGATAGGTAATATCTCTTGAACTGATCCAATCTTTTTGTCAGTCACTAGGATTGATGGCTTTTCGTAAACAGCTTCCATTCGAGCAGTATCCGTAACCATGTATGGGCTAATGAATCCCCTGGAAAACGTGAAGCCTTCAACAACTTCGCTCTCAAGATTCAGTCCTTGTCCCTCTTCGACAGTAACAACGCCTTCTTTGCCTACTTTATCGATAACATCAGCAATTAGTTTTCCAATCTCTTTATCTCCAGCGGAAATAGTGGCAACCTCAGCTACTCTACCCTTCTTGCCAGTAATTGACTCGCTCATGAGGCTGAGCTTTTTGATTACATCCTCAGCTGCTGATTCAAGTCCTTTGCGAAGAAGCATTGGGTTATGGCCAGCTGCTATTAACTTATTTGCCTCATTAAGAATATTGTAGGTAAGAACTGTGACCGTTGTCGTTCCATCCCCTGCTACGTCATTCATCTTGCTTGCAGCCTGCTTTATCAATTCAGCGCCAACTTTTTGACCTAAAGTATCATCATCTACATCTGGAATATCGACACCTTTGGCAACAGTAACACCATCATGGGTTACTGTTGGATTACCGTAGCTTTTACTAATTACCACGTTGCGCCCTTTAGGGCCCATAGTAGTTTTGACTGCATCATATAATATTTGCGCACCAGCTAGAACTCTTCTTCTAGCATCTTCGTCATAAAAAATTTTCTTTGCCATAATTTAAGTCTCCCAAGTATTAATTAACAGTAGCTATAATGTCTTCTTCTTTAACCAAAAGGAATTCTTCACCCGACATCTTAATTTCGCTTGATGAGTATCCTTTATGAATTATCCTGTCGCCAACCTTAACATTCTTGACGTCTTTTCCTATCGAAAGAACCTTAGCAACCTGAGATTTTTGAGCTGAATTCTCGGGTAAGTATATGCCGGTTAATGTTCTAGTTGCAGGTTCTTCATTTTGAGCTACAACATAATCTGCAAGGGGCTGGATTTTAGTTTTCATAATTTTTACTCCTCGTTCATTTAGTATTTTCGCTGGCACTTTAGTGCCTAGAGTGCCAGCTATCAGATTTAATAATATTGGAATAAGAAGTTGTCGTCAATAGTCTAATTGAATGACTAATTTATTTGATATAATATCCCTCAATGATTAAAAAAATACTAATGTGCTCACCCGATTACTTCGACATAGAATACGAAATTAACCCATGGATGAGTAAGCAAAATCAGGTACAATCTGATGAAGCAAAAAAACAATGGGACACCCTATATGATGTCTATAAAAATAAGCTTGGATGGGATGTTCAGCTGATAAGTCCAGTAGAAAATCTACCTGATATGGTTTTTACTGCCAATGGAGCACTAGTCATAAAAGGAAAAGTCGCACTACCAACTTTTAGGGCTCCAGATCGTCAGCCTGAAACAAAACTTTTCAGAAAATGGTTTGAAGATAATGGATATACTGATTTTATTGAGCCTAAGTATGATTTCGAGGGTGAGGGCGATGCTCTTCTTTGGAATAACACTCTTTTTGCTGGCTACCCGTGGCGAAGTGACCAGGCTTCACATAAAGAGCTTGAGGAGTTTTTCAATATTAAACTTGTTCCAGTTCAACTTGCAGATGCCAGATTCTATCACTTAGATACTTGCCTAACCATAGTTAATGAAACTGCTGTGTCGGTGTGGCCGAAGGCATTCACTGAAGATAGTCTTCGAAGAATACGTGAAACTGTTCCTAATGTTATTGAGGCTAGCGATGAAGATACGCTCGCATATGGCCTGAACGCCATGAGCGATGGAAAAAACATCGTGCTTTCGGATAAAGCGACCGGTCTTATAGCTAAATACAAAGAGATGGGTATGAACGTATACCCTGTTCCGATAAGCGAATACCAAAAAAGTGGTGGTGGAGTTAAGTGCTTAACTCTTGAATTAAGATCCTAATATTTTCTTAAGCTCTTGATGAGCAACTTCTATCTCGTTCCAGGGATGCTCGCCATCGGCTCTTTCTATAGTTTTCTCATGCCCTTTACCAAGCAATAGAACTAAGTCATCTTCAGTCTTTGAAAGCTTAAGAGCAAAGTTTATAGCTTCAGTTCTATCAAGGATAAGGTGAACACTGTCCCCTGTTTTCTTGCCTTCTTTTTCTGCTCCTCCAGCAATCTGTTTTAGTATTTCATTGCCGTCAATATCTCTGTCGTCTTCTTCAGTAAGGACAATTTGGTCAGCGTATTTTCCAGCTAATTGACCTTGAATTGCTCTTTTTGCTTCATCTCGACGCCCCGCAGAACCAAAAAGCACAATTAACTTGCCTTTAACTACTGGTCGGAGTTCTTTGAATAGTTTCTCGAATGAATCGGGTGTGTGGGCATAATCTACGATTACAGAAAAATTTTGACCCTCATCAACAGTTGTCATTCTACCCTCAACACTTTCGAGAGCTGCAATTCCCTGCTCTATCTGAGGCCTAGTCAGACCAAGCAGTACTCCACAGCCCACTGCGGCTAATGAATTATAGACATTGAACATACCGCTTAAATTACACTTGATGTCATACTCCACATCTTTTAATTTAGCCTTGTAGCTGACTCCGCTCGACGATAGTTTTATTTGAGAAGCCTTAAGGTCACCATTTTTCTCCCCATAAAGCAGAGGATGAGCAACTGCGGATTCAAAATATTTATAATTTTCATCATCGGCATTTATTATTCCTGCTCTTAAACCAGACTGGTTTCTGTTAGCCCAATCAAACATTAAGACTTTTGCAGATCTATAGTTCTCAAAAGTACCGTGGTAATCCAAATGTTCGTGAGTAATATTGGTCATCACGGCCATATAGTACTTCACTCCCCAAACTCTATTTTGAGCCATGGCTTGAGATGTTGTCTCTAGTACTAGATATTCGATACCACTTTTATTCAGCTCTCTAAGTCGTCTCATGAATTCTGGCACTGGAACACTAGTCATATGATGCATCTGAGACTTGATATCCATTCCAGCTCCGTAAGCCACTGTGGTATTAAGGCCAACCTTGTAGCCTGCTTCATGTAACATCCTATGAATTAAAAATGTTGTCGTTGTTTTTCCATTAGTGCCAGTTACGCCAATTACTTTTAGTTTTCTTGCTGGAAATCCATAAATAATATTGAAAATTACAGCCTCAACAAGATGACCATATGGTTCAATCTTTTTGAATAACCCTGTTGGTATGAACATTTTGACAAATTTTCTAAAACTCATGCCTCTAAGTATACTATTTAACGTAATGAAAATATTAGGAATTGAAACAAGTTGTGACGAAACTGCTGCGGCTATTGTTGAAGACGGCTACAAACTCATTAGTAATGTGGTCGCAACCAGTATGGATGAACATGCAAAATACGGAGGAATTGTCCCTGAAATTGCCGCAAGAAGTCATATCGAATCAATTATCCCTGTTATTGATCAATGCATGCATGAATCAGGCCTGGATTGGAAAGATTTAGATGGCGTTGCTGTAACTTATGGTGCGGGTCTTGGTGGAAGCCTTTTGGTTGGGGTGGAGACCGCTAAAACTATAGCCATAGCCAAGCAACTACCCCTATATGCAATCAACCATGTAGAAGGTCATGTTTATGCTAATTTCATAACTGAATCACTGGTAGACAGTATCAAGGTAGCTGAAAATCAGCCTGAATTTCCCATGCTAGCGCTCATTGTCTCTGGCGGACACTCACAAATAGTTATTTTTAGAAATCATTTCGATTACACACTCTTGGGACAAACTGGAGATGATGCAGTTGGTGAAGCTTTTGATAAGGTAGCAAAACTATTAGGACTCCCCTACCCTGGCGGCCCCAACATAGAGATAGCCGCTAAAAATGGCAATCCCAATAAATACAAACTTCCTAAAGCAAGGCTTGATGGTAAATATGATTTTAGTTTCTCTGGTCTCAAAACAGCCGTTCTAAGGCTTGCTCAAGCTGAAGTTGGCAAAAGTTACGACTTCCCTTCCTTCGAGCTCTCTGCCCTGCTCAGTGAAGCCCAAAAGGCAGATATTGCAGCTAGCTTCCTTAAAACGTCAATTGAAACGCTAGTCGACAAAATGGTTATTGCGGAAAATGAGTTTAGCCCGAAGACTGTGGTTGTTGCTGGAGGAGTTGCCGCTAATCTAGAGCTTAGGAGACAGCTTGAAGAAAAGCTTCACACGAAGCTTCAGTATCCCGATATTAAGCTTTGCACAGATAATGGCGCCATGATAGCTACTCTAGGATGCTATAAAGCCATGCTCAAATCCACCCCTGTTGACCCCTATAAATTACAGATAAGCCCTAATTTATCGATGTAATTTCACGTGAAGTTATCTCTGTTGTGGTCAAAAATTATCTCTGATGTTATTATTTAAGCTACATGGAACTACCAAAAACATATAACCCAAAAGAATACGAAAACAAGATTTATGATTTATGGGAGCTAAATAAAGCTTTTGAGCCCTCTAAAGAAGGGAAGCCGTTTAGTATGGTTTTTCCTCCACCAAATGCCAATGGCAATCTACATATTGGGCATGCGTTCACTCTCGCGATTCAAGATATTGCAGCGAGATATAGTCGATTAAAAGGGGATAGTGTGCTCTTTGTCCCGGGAGCCGATCATGCGGGATTCGAAACTCAAGTAGTTTTTGAGAGACAGCTTGAGAAAGAGGGTAAAAGCCGCTTCGATTTCAGCAGGGAAGAGCTTTATTCCTTAATTTTTGAATACGTAAATGCAAATAAGAATAATACCGAAAATCAGCTAAAGAAATTAGGTGCTAGCTTCGACTGGTCAAAGCATGTATTTTCTCTTGATAAAAAAGTAGTTGATTCAGCCTACAAAAGATTCAAGAAAATGTGGGATGATGGTCTTATTTATAGGGGTGAAAGACTAGTTAATTTCTGTACATTTCACGGTACGGCCTTTGCAGATATTGAAGTCGAATACAAAGAAGAGCAAGGTCATCTTTGGTACATAAATTACCCTGTAAATGGCACTAATGAAAATATAGTCGTTGCCACTACTAGACCGGAAACAATGCTCGGGGATACTGCAGTTGCAGTCAATCCAAAAGACAAAAGATATGCAAAATTTATAGATAAAACCGTAACTCTACCAATTACCGGTAGAGAAGTTCCAATTATTGCCGATGACTTTGTGGATCCAGAGTTTGGTACTGGAGCCGTGAAGATTACTCCCGCCCATGATCCCAACGACTTTGAAGCCGCTTCAAGACATTCTCTAGCAATGATTACAGTAATAGATTTCATGGGAAAGATAACTCATGAAATGCCAGAGAGCTACAGGGGCTTAGATGTCACTGATGCAAGAAAGAAAATAGTCAAAGATTTAGAAGAGCAGGGCTATCTAATAAAGACCGAGGACTACAAACACAGTGTTGGACACTGCTATAAATGCAAAACCACGATTCAGCCCCTACTCAAGGAACAGTGGTTCATAGACATGAAGCCGCTCGCAAGTAAAGCTGTTGAGGTTCTTAGAGACAATAAAATAAAGTTTTATCCTGAGTCCAAGAAAACTCAGCTAATAAACTACTTGAATCAATTACGAGACTGGAATCTAAGTCGTCAAATTTCTTGGGGAATACCAATTCCAGCCTTCCAGAATGTTAATAACCCGGATGATTGGATTTTCGATAGTCGAGTAGAGCAGGAACTCATTGAAGTAGATAATAAAACCTATAAAAGAGATCCTGATGTTTTCGATACCTGGTTCTCGAGCAGCTCTTGGCCCTACGTTGCAACAGACTATCCTGACAGCGATACATTTAAAAAATACTACCCGTTAAGCCTCATGGACACTGGTGGAGAAATCTTATTTCCATGGGTTAGTCGCATGATTATGCTCGGATTATACGAAACCGGTGAAATACCTTTTAAGGAAGTCTACATTCATGGTTACGTTATGGCTGAAGACGGAGCCAAAATGAGCAAAAGCCTTGGTAATGTTATAAACCCAATTGATGTTGTAGAAAAATATGGATCAGACGCGCTAAGAATGGGTATGATTTCAGGACGTGTTCCTGGAGTTAACAGGGGTTATGACCCTAGAAAAGTTGAAGATGCCAGAAACTTTTGTAACAAATTATGGAATATTGCTCGGTTTTCTCAGGACAAAATTAATTTATATTCTAAACATCCGGAACCCAAATCGATGGCCGATCACTGGATAATTGGAAAGTTGAATGATCTTGAGAAAAACTTAGCAAAAGATATGAATCATTATGGTTTCGCTGAAGGCTATGAGAGGCTCTACCACTTCATTTGGGATGATTTAGCCGATTGGTACGTGGAAGCTGCTAAAAGCCAGTCAGAAGGCTCCATATTAGCCTACACGCTAGTTCAAAGCCTCAAGTTGCTTCACCCATACGCACCTTTTGTAACTGAAGCTATTTGGCAGTCACTTAAGCCGTCCAAAGAACCTGAAATATTGGCCAGTGTGAAAATTAGCCCAATAATTGATTTCGACAAAAGTAAGTCTAGGGAGTTTGAAACCTTAAAAGATCTAATTATTGAAATACGTAACGTAAGCAACGTAATGAAGTTGAGCCAGAGAAAACTCGTCGTGAAGTCAGCTCAGATTAACAAAGAATCTGAAGAACTCATCAAGAAGCTAGCCAGAGTTGGTGAAATATTAGCTAAATCTTCCGAGGAAGAAATTCAATTAACAAATACAGATATTATTGCTTCACTCGAAGTTAGCAGGGAAGTATTAAATGGCTATTTGTCTGACCTTAAGTCTAAGATTAGTGAATCCAAAAAAATAAAATCGGGCCTTGAAGGACGATTAAAGAACAGAGCATATATAGAAAAAGCTCCTGAAAAGCTAGTAAAAGAGACTCGGGACAGCTTAGTAAGCATCAATAAGTCTCTCGAACTTTTAGAAGGTGAGTTAACTAAATTTAAGAGCTAGTTGGTTCTAGTAAGTTTCTGATTCTTGAAACTGATTCTGCACTGTTATAGTCATCGAACCAAGATACATGCCAACCTAGTTTTTCAGCTGCCATCAAATTAGCCCTTGAATCATCTATTGATAGAATTTCCTCAGCCTTACAAAGTGCAGCTTTTTCGGCAATCTTGAATATTTCCAGTTCCGGCTTTATATGTCCGGCCTTTGAGGAGTCGATTATGGCATCATACTTAATATTTGGGACAATGTCTCGTTCCATCAGTTCTTCTAAAAATCCTGGCATTGAATTTGTTAATAAGCCGACTTTATAGTGCTCACTAGCCCAAAGTATTAAGTCATAGGCATCTTTGATTGGTTCAATTGCATTAAAGTAATATTCTTTCCAGTCAACACTATCTATGCCAAGCATCTTCGCAAGCTCTCTATTAAAGTCCTCGACGGAGTATTCGCCTCTACAAATTTGATCGTTATAGTGCCAGAAAAAAGATTCAATAAGATCCGAAGGTTTACCGCTTAAGTGAGCTAGTTCCGTAAATGCCCTGTTAAAGAAATGAACTATGCAACCGTTAACATCAAAGTAAATAAAACTAACGCCTGATTTAGACTTCTTTCTTTGTCTAATCCGGCTAGTATTGCCACTCACTAGGGCATCAAGATCAATTCCTATGGTGTCAGCTATTTTTTGAATAGTAAAAATAGAAGGGGACTTTATGGCTCCTCTCTCTATTTTTGCTAGCGTAGAATAGCTCAAGCCTGATCTCTGGCATAGCTCCTGCTGTGTTAAACCCGCATCTTGACGCGCTTTTTGAAGGCGCTTGCCCAACCCTTTCTCATCCATAGCCATATGTTACCAGTTAGGATTAAAGAAATAAAGAAATGCTTGATTTATTTTTTCAAAATAGCCGAAAGCAAATAGAAGAGGACGATGAAAATTAAAAGTCCGGCACTGCCCGACACCATAAGGCTCGGCTTAACCTGGCTACCTGTACTCTTCATGGCCTTGTTATATATCCAAGCCCCAGCACCTATTGAAAACATGAGTGAAATTACGAAATCTGACATATCGATATATTAACATCAATAATAAACAAAGGGGAGTAATGAAGTTTTGGTTTATTCGTAGACAATAGCCCTAACTTTACCACCATTAAACCTAACATTTCCATCAGGATCAATTATTATTGCGCCATAACTTGATTCGCTAGTTCCATCTACTCTAACTTCATGACCATCACTAATTGATTCAGCAATATTTTTGCCGTCCTTAACCTCACCAGCAGTCGAACAAGCCTCTAGAATAACTCTATAGTTACTCCCTAAGTGCTTCTTATAGGTATTGGCTTTCGAGCCACTTAAAGGCTCTCCGAGATAATCCTCTACACTCAACCTTTCCCCATTTACCCCAAATAATATTCCGCTAGGGCTTGCATGAGCATTAATTTTAAAGTTTTTTAATTGGCTTTCTTGTTCTGGATTTCGACCCATAGAACGCTCTCTATTGCCAACGCTTACTGCAACCTTAGCCAGCTGAATTTTATCATTTACTTCAAAATAAAAAAGTCCGTCTTCCTCTATACCATTCACATAAGTTTTCCCTGCGCTATCTAGAGCCCCATTCCAGTCAGACTTGGCCGTAACTACGATGTTCTTAATAGGAGCTTCTGAGTTTTCCCATTGTCTTAGTTGTTTGTGAAGAATGCCGTCTGGATATCTCGAAAAATGATATATGCCAAAAATGTCGATAATTTTCTTTGTTTCCTCAAAGCCATATTCGGAGATATGTTTTTCTAGTGCCTCTATTTGTGGTATTAATCTCTCTGCTTGCATTGGTAGGGCGTACTGAATGTCTTCGGGCTTCGTTTCTGAGATAGTTCTGTCGTCATTGTAGAGCAACCTATTTAGTTCAGATTTAGTATTCCAAGAATTGAATATATCTTCGGCTAATTCTGGAGAGATTCCAATTGCATTTAAGCGTGCGCTCAACTCGGGATAGTCTTTAAGCGATGGAAGCAATAATGGGTCGAGTTTTTCTAAACCACCTTCTGCCGCAGTACTCCAAAATTTTCCATATGCAACTTCACCCTCTTTCTTTACTTTCCAATTACTGCAAAATTTTACAACTTCTTTGGGGTCATCAGCATTAGCTACAACAATCATTGCATCAAAAAAATCTTTATCTTTCATCTCATCTAGAGTTATGTTCTGTCCAATAATTTCATTCTGAGTTTTAATCATTAATTGTGCAGTTTTTTCAGGCTCCAACGAATCAAAGATCTTCCTATTTAGGCTTTGTCTAAGTGACTCGTTAGTGGATATTATCGCAGCATTAATCTCCGATAGTGCCTTACTAATTTCAAATAGATTTTCTTTATCGATTATCTGGTAAATAATGTTTTGATCCTCTTGAAAGACTGATTTCGCAATTTCAAGTGAGCTGATGATAATTTTAGAACGAGCAATGGGATCGTCTGATTTTGAAATAGTCTTTGCAGTAAAACTCAAAAAACTTGGATCGAGACCTGTTTCTGAAATATAATTCCTGACATTAATCAAGGCATCTATATTGTTCTGGCTAAAGGCTATAATTTCTGCATATGCTAAATAGTCTGGATGCACAAGAGACTGTAGGTTATATATATTTTTCAAATATTCATCTTCACCAAATAAGTCCTTGGCGGCTCGAATTGCCATAACCGGATCCTCAAAGGAAGCAAGCCGTCCTAATATACTATCCATATTTGAGTTAATGGCACCGTTTTCATTGATTTTGGATAGCATTGCTTCTGCTTCCTTAAAAGAAGTTAGGAATTTATTTTGAATTTCTTCATCACCTATATTATTGACAATAGATATGAGAATATGACTATATTTTTCTAAGCCTAAATCATTCATCTTGGTCAAAGCTTCTGAAGTTTCTAGCAAATTATTACTGTCCGAAAGCAATACTTCGCGTAATGAAGAATTTTTCTCTAGCTGAGCCCAAAAATTAGCCTTTATTCCCGCTGCTGAATCTGGATCGTAGGCGGATCCTATGATCCATGCAATGGTTTCATCGTTTGCTGCATTATTTTTCATAGAAGCGACCAGTTCTAGTTCTTTTTCGTTTCTCATATCGGCGATTTTTCTCAATGTTTCGGTCGTATACTCATCGCTAATTCCATGCGAATTGACATATGATTCGAAATTATCCGCTTCATTTGGCGATGATGATAATAGCCCTCTCGCAAGGTAATCATGGCCTTGCTGGACTAGAATAAATAATACTGAATCTAATCTGAAAGTGTCTGGATCATTGTTTCTATAATTCGCATTTCCTGATTTGCGTCTAGCCCTAAGTGAAGACAATGAAGATTCTAGTTCGTCGCTTTTTCCAATAATTTCATCAGCAGCTATCAGTGCTGTCGTAAAATCGTCAAGATCAACTTCTCGTTCAATTTTCATTTTACGAACAGCTAAAACCATGACATCTTTACTTACAAGACTTAAGGACGGATTTTTGTCGGCTAATCTAGCCAAAACAGTTAGGTCTCCACAGCCAAGCTTGCTAAGATCAGTGTCTGGCTCTTTAGTTTCGATTTCAGAAAAATCATAATTGAAATCAAAGGGCGAAGTTGCCCTTAAAAGATCTGTGCTAGTCTGCGCAACCGAATTCAGCGGAGTAAGCTTGCCATCATTATTCGCAACAATCCCGAAAGAGTTGTGTGTAGCCTTAATAAGTTCTGTAGATAGGCCTTGAGATATTATTTCTCTAGCTAATTTTTTAGAGTATTCATTACTCGTTTTTTCCTTGAGAGTGGTTATTGCTAAAAGTGATTCCAGAAAAACCACGCTCGATTCATCATCTTGACTTTCTTTGGCTTCCTTGGCACTTCTGATAGCAATTTCTATTGCTTTGTCTGCCAGGTCTTCAAAGCTAGCGCCATCATCATCGATTTCACCATATGCAACTCCAAGAATTTCTGAAGAAGATTTCATGATACCGGTGACTCTATCTATATGGGGCAAATGTTCTTCAGAGAGCTTTTCTTGAGGTATAGGCGTGGTACCAACTAAAATATCATTGGAATGTAGGGCAGTATGCGATAATGCCAAAATTCTTTCTTCCGACGTGGCTCGAAGATTGGGAGGCAATGAAGAAATAAGTTCTTTGGATTCGCTTGATAGTTGAGGAATTGCTTCTTTGCTCATAATTTTTATTTTTGAATATTACATTAGCATTATATCAGCTAAAAATAGTATTTTTATATTTATATAATTGGCGGAGAGGGAGGGATTCGAACCCTCGATACCGTTTCCGATATACTGCTTTTCGAGAGCAGCGCCTTCAACCACTCGGCCACCTCTCCATTAATATGACATTGTAGCAGGGAAGTACTCTGGATAACTAGGGTGAAATATGCTAGCATTACTTCTTAGCGCACCCGTAGCTCAGCTGGATAGAGCGTCAGTTTGCGGTACTGAAGGTCGTAGGTTCAAATCCTGTCGGGTGCACCAAATAGCTTATACTTAAAGCACTTCGACAGAAGTGTTTTTTGTTTGGTATTATTAAAGTATGAAATTAACTAAATTAGTCCATTCATGCTTACTCGTGGAGAAAGACGGCACAAAAATACTTGTTGATCCCGGGGTGTACAGCTGGCAAGATGAAAAAGTAAAACACTTTGAACTTTCTGGAATTTCTGCGGTCGTGGTGACCCATAATCATCCTGACCATTTCAGTGTTGATTTTGCCAATGCGGTAAAACAAGCCTCGCCGAGGGCAGTGTGGTATGGTACTCAGGAAACTGCAGATAGCTTAAAAGATATTAATATTAGCGGCCGGACTAGCAGTGACGATCAAAACATAAGATTTATCGAGTCAAAACACGCTGATCTTTCACCATGGTTTGATAACCAGCCACTACACACTAGCTATGTTATTTTTGATGAGATACTTGTCAGTGGCGACTGCCAGACTTTGAATAGCTCAAATGGAGCGCGAATACTTGCCGCTGCCGTCAATGGTGGTCCGTGGGGCGCAGTTGTAGGCTTTACGAAAATGATTGAAGCTATGTCTGACCGCCCAAAAACCGTTGTTCCATTGCATGACTGGCATTGGAATGAAGAAGCTCGAGGTGCTATATACGCTAAGCTGCCTGAAGTAATGGAGAAGTTTGGTGTTACTTTTATACCACTTCAGAATTATGAAACAATAGAAATATAGTTCTAACCTCAGCCATAATGCTGCACCATATATTTTTAACCGTTTATTGGGTTTATGATATTAAGATAATTATCCTTAAAAATAGAAATTCGAGTAAATACCAAAAAAACTTGGACTCCCATTCCTTGAACTGGACCTTTATAAATCTTAATCACTAATAGCTATTTACTTATCTCTATGATTATTATATAATACTATTATGCATGGGACTTATAAAAGCGACGTTCAAGAGCTAATGGACGCAAACGTAAGGATTGGAGATGAAATTGCCTCCGAGCCTGACATATATGTTCACAGCTCATCAGAATTATTGGTTCGAAATCTAGCAGTTATTGTCGACAGATTATCTATTGAGCATTTTAATGCCCTTAGCGATGATACTATGGATAAATTCAAGGCCATGATTTTCATGGCTAGTGATATTGCTCCTACTAAAGAGTCTGATACTGTTCGTTTTAAAGATGAATCAGGTGAGGAATTCGAACATCGTTTGAAGATAGTTCAGCCAATACACTCATTTCAAAAATTGACTTACTCATGGAATAAGGCAAAAACAGAATCATCCGATGGAAGAAATATTTCAAAACTAAAGTTTGCTACTAAGGCGGCAGCGATTACTTTTGCGAGCACACTAGGCGAAACATATCATGATCCTGAGGTTACAGAGACAATAGGCTATTTCCAAAGAAACACTTCTGCAGCGAGCATAGTCTTAGCCAGAACTCTTATTGAGCTTCATAATAATAGATAAATAATATACAATTACCTCTTGAGCCTAAACCGAATAAATAGGGGATATAATTGTGCATTCAGCATTATCTTTAAGTAATTTAGAGTTTTTAGGATCTTGGTGGCTGCTAGGCGAATGGATAATTCGATTGCTTTCACTTTATGTTGTTCCAAAAAATAGGAAACCATCATCAGGTATGGCATGGTTACTTTTGATATTCTTTTTTCCTCCTTTTGGTTTTTTGCTTTTTTTAATACTTGGCAATCCTAAGCTACCTAAATCTAGAAGAGATGCCCAAAAAACACTAAATAACGTAATTGAGAAAACTATTCTGGGAATGAAGGGTCATCAGAAAGATGGCGAAATTATTAAGAATGTTCCAGAAAAATTCGAACAAATAGCTAAATTAAGTGAATCCTTAAGCCATCTTCCTCCGTTTGGCGGGAATAATATTCAAATAATCGATGACTATGATTCTATAATTAAATCGATTACTGCCGATATAAATCTTGCGAAAGAATTTGTTCATCTAGAATATTTCATAATAGCTATGGATGGTTCTACTGAACCGATTTTTCAAGCTTTAGAATCCGCAATAAATCGAGGAGTTCAAGTTAAAGTACTTTTTGACAGCTTTTCGACTAAAAAATATGCAAATTACCGCTCAATGATGAAAAGATTGAATACATCTGGAGTAATAGCGGTTCCAATGCTCCCATTAAAGTTTCCGGGCAGGGGATATGTTAGGCCAGATCTTAGAAATCACCGAAAAATAGTCGTGATCGATGGAAAGGTTGGTTATTCGGGATCTCAGAATTTGGTTCAGAGAAATTATCACCGTAAAGATGACATATATTACGATGAATTGGTCGTCAAAATAGAAGGTCCAGCCGTCTTGCAACTGGGGGCTATTTTTCTAACTGATTGGTTTTCGGAGACGAACAAGTTACTCGACTACAAAAAGTATACAAACCAAGAAAGAGAGATAAAATTTCCAGGCAAGACTATTGCTCAAATATTGCCAAGCGGTCCAGGTTATGAAGATGAGAATAACCTCAAATTATTTACTTCGCTCATTCATGCATCAAAAGAAAGGGTAATTTTAGTTAATCCTTATTTTGTCCCTGATGATTCGCTACTACTGGCGATAACTAGTGCAGCAAAAAGAGGTGTCGAAATAATTTTAATAAATTCCGAAGCTGAAGATCAATGGCTGGTAGCGCATGCTCAAAGATCATTTTACGAAATACTCCTAAAAGCTGGGGTTAAAATTTTTACATACAACAAGCCAGTTCTGCTACATTCCAAGTTTATAGTAATCGATAGTGAAATAGTCACTGTCGGGTCAAGCAATTTAGACATAAGGTCATTCGAACTTGATCTAGAAATAACCGTAATTATTTACAATAAAGATATTGCGGAAAAACTTGAAAATCTGTCCAGAAGTTATTTAGAAAATTCCAAACAAATTAGCTTGGAAAGTTGGAGCAAGAGGTCTAGGCGCAAAATACTACTAGATAACATTGCAAGGTTAACAGCTTCTTTGCAATAAGCTATT
Organism: bacterium; assembly: GCA_037139575.1. Lineage (GTDB taxonomy): Bacteria > Patescibacteriota > Saccharimonadia > Saccharimonadales > UBA4665 > CAIYEO01. The sequence continues at coordinate 11,297 of JBAXGD010000002.1, read as the reverse complement.
CTTGATCAAATAGGGGGTAGCGGTTATCTCGATAAATTCTGTAATCCGAGGGCAGTATTTTTATGTCAGCCACCTCGTTGTTATATTTCAGCTGGTGAGCAGTCTTTAATGCTAATTTTCCAGTAATTCCCTTTAGTAGCCACTGATGGTATCTTCTTTCGCCAAAAACTGCTGAATCCTCGACACCTTGATTTGGCTCATCTTCAATCGCTCTCAATATAAACTTAGATATTGAGGTTTGTATTTTTTTGCTTACGGGTGGAGATATGCCAATGATGTATCCTTCGAAACATTCACCAATTCTTAGTTCATGGATAATTTCGGTGCTAGGAATTTCTTTCATTTATATACTATATAATATAGTCGAGGTTTTTCCAATAACTGTCAGTTTGCTTGGATTGAATTTGGGGTCTAGAATATAACTACTAACAAAGGAGCAATAATTATGGCAACTAAACTTAATACTGTGAGCGGATGGTCTGGATGGGTAGGCTTTGCGAGCTTTTTATTGCTTTTCGCAGGATTCTTTCATGTGATTGAGGGTATAGCAGATTTAGGAAGACACACATTGTTTGTTCAGTCTTCAGCTGATGTTTGGCTATTCAACTATACTAAATGGGGTTGGATTAACGTAATAACAGGAATAATAATTATTTCCGCAGCTGTTTCCTTAGCGCATGGTGACATTTGGGGTAGATTCTTCGCCAGCGTGGTCTTGGTCGGAAGTATGCTAGCCAGCATTACTTCATTGCCAATTTATCCAATTTGGTCAATTATCGTCCTAATATTGGATACAATTATCTTATATTCAATTCTAGTACCAGGTGCTAGAAAAATTAATTCCTAGGAATAAACTATTCGTGAATTATAATTGGGGTCCCTATTGGGGCCCAATTATATACCCACTCAGCGTCACTAACCTGCAAACCAACACACCCATGTGAGCTATTTATGTTACCGAACCAATCCGAAGGTCGCCAGTAGTTGCCATGAATTGCATAGCCACCGGCTTTAAAGTAATTAATCCAAGGCACATTGGGTTGTACATAGTCAGCTCCGATCATTGTCTGTACGGCATATTTTGAAAATATTTTGTACATACCGAGTGGGGTAGGCGTAGATGACTTTCCGGCACTGACAAGGAACGAATTCACGAGATTAGAATTCTCATAGACATACATTTTTTTAGTTACGACATTGACTTCAATCCATTTAGGATAGGTGTCGGTAGTAATTGTTCCATAAGGGGTCACGTGTACAGAAATTGTAGCCGATATTCCTTTAGCCTGAAGAACTTGATCCGAAATAGACTGTGCAACTGCAGCTTGGTTCAAAATTCCTATTCCGTCATGTCCTGGCTGAATCACAGTAGTTGTGCCATCTGCACCAGCCAGAACTAGCTGATCTTTGGTAGGTTTGGTGTATTTATAGGCTATTCTTCCCAAATAAGTGTTAATATTGGCCTGGTTTACGCTCGTACTTACTTTACCGTTTTTTGGATTAACATCTACATTTATCCAGGAGCCGATATCGTTAGCCGAGGGAGTAATTATTTCGCCGTTTATACTAATCGATGCCGACTGTGAAAGCATCGCGGTTAAGATACTTTTCTGGGGGGTTAGTTGCTCAGTGGAAATAGGTGGATTTACAGATATTACGCTCAGTATAATTGGTTTTTGATCCAGTAATTTGGCGCTTGATAAAACAGCATTTATTCCACCGGTAAATCCATACTCTTTACCCACGGAACTGTCTGAAAGTATTACCTGGCCATTACTGAGGGCTATGTTGGCATTTTTTGGAGGATTAATAATCTGAGTTAGGTGTGCCGAGTTAAATGCGCTCAATTTGGCGCCGTCGACTTTAAAAACTATGTTTGTTTTATTAATTCTCCATACTTCCAGTCTATTCTTAATATTTGTGGATATATTTTTAAGATTATTTTCGGTTAGAGTATAGTTTGGAACTATCCCTAGATCACTAAGTTTATAGCTAGTAATTTTGTTATTTGCATACTCTACCTTTAATCCATATGAGTTAACCGTAGAGCTTATAATTTTCTGATATTCGACACTATTTTTCTTACCGGTAATTATTGTGTTTCCTATGCTAGACCTCACAAAATACGGAGCAGCAAAGAAATATATTATAAAAACCACAAAAACTAATGCCAATGATGCAATTATGCCAGTCTTATGCAGATTCTTGCCGTAAATTACAGAATGGGGAACTCGGCTACTTTTATGACTGGATCTTTTGCTGTTTTCTACGGACATATCTGAATCGGGATGAGCAGCAAGTTGACTAGTCATCCATCTGCCTATGTTTGTTTGTTTTTGGTTATCGATGCTCACAATATTAATCTGCGATTATTTTATAATCATAAGTATATCAGTTTTATATTCAGAGCAATAAACTAAAAGCCAATGTGGCGAGAGAAACGATCTATAATGTCTTCTTTTCGATCATCAAAGGGAACTACAGTTTCGATAAATCCAAGAACCTTGTCCTCGTCTTCAGGTTTGTAATATAGGGTTATAAGAGTAGCGAACCTCTTTACTGGCACAAATATAACTACGCTCAAATTATTATAGTCCTGTACTGAGTATGATTTTAGGGAATCAATTGAAAAGTTTTTATTCCCGACGCTAATCCCCTCGGGCCCAACAGAATATTTTATTGTTTGCGGTTTCTTGGTTCCACAATATCCAAAGATAAAGGACATTAGGATGATGAGAATTGGAGTTACTATGTCTTTGGATATGAGCCTATATAGAACTATTAAGACTAAGGTTATCAGAACTAGGTAGGCATACCATTTTGTTGTTTTCTTACTATAAACAAATTCAGGAGCTTTCCATTCAAAAACATCACCGCTAATACTAGGAGTATTCTTTTTGATATGTTTTTTTGTTTCCATAGATATATATTAGCAAGTTCTATTTAAATATCTCTCTTTTTTGTACTTCTAAAACATCTTCAATTAAAGAACGGTTTATTCTAGTAAGGTTTGCAATAATTCCTAGCGCAAAAGTAGTGAATGAAGCATTAATTAATACAGCGCCTATTATTAGCGACTGTATGTGGTGAGCCCCGTAGGCATTTTTTGTGGTTAATACCAAATAAAGGTAGTGCCCGAAGGGAATCATACCCCCGATAAACAATAGTCCAGCAACTGTCATAAAAACAGTTAGAGGCCTATACATAGTGAAGCTATTAAGCATAGCTACTGCGCTTTTTCTAACATGCTCCCATGATGATTTAAAAAGTCTTGATTCGCGGGTTTTAGGGTTTGTTTTTATTGGAATGCTTACAATTGCTAGCTTTTTATGTGATGCCTGAATAGTAGTCTCAGCAGCAAAATTAAACCTACCTATAAGATTAAACTTAATAGCCGCTTCTTTTGTGTAGGCTCTAAATCCACTTGTGCTGTCTGGAATATTGGTGCCGGCTAGTGAATTAACAACTCCAGTCCCAAATTTCTGCAGAAACTTCTTCATGGGACTAAAGTGATCAATCGTATTAACACCTCTATCGCCTATAACCGTATCGGCTCGACCATCTAATATTGGCTTAATTAGTTCGGGAATTTTTTCTTGAGGATACTGGTTGTCTCCGTCCGTTAGCACTAGAATATCGGCGCCCAATTCAAGTGATCTTTGTATGCCATCCCTTAAAGAGTGAGCTAAGCCTCTATTTTTTGCATGGTAAATAAATTCTGTAATTCCCAGATTCTTCGCCACTTCTACGGTTTTATCGGTAGAGCCATCGTCAATAATAAGGGTGACTATACTTTCAACGCCCTTAATTTTTCTAGGAATTTTACTAATAACCAAAGGTAGGGTGGTCTCCTCGTTCAAACAGGGAATCATTATTACAAGCTTCATTAGATATATTATACCTTAAAACCTGAATTCTATCTGTAAGGCTAGCTAACTACGTATCCGGCAGTGAACAATATTAGAAACCAAGCCCAAAGAAAAGCAAATATTCCAACTATTATCCAAGCTAGAATTTTTTTATTTCTTGTGTAGCTAAAAATCATAAGCTGGATAGGGAAGGCCATTAATGCATATCTTGGGAATCCGCCAAATTGGCCACCTATTAAAGGTATGAGCAAAAATAAGGCAGAGTAGAGAGAAAAACTTCTTCGCCTCTTCCACCAATAAATAATCGAACAAATAAGGCCCACTATCATGAACCATTCAACAGTATTGATGGCCCAAATTTGGCTGAAGATGCTTTGATGAAGCCAGCCATGAACTTCTTGGGCTTTAAGAAATTCAATTGGGCTGCCAAAATTATTGTATAAATACCCCATGTAAGTAATCAGTCCAATTGAGCCAATTGCCATAGACAATATAATTTTCCATATTTTAACTTTTTGCTCTAAAAGTATGGATCCGATTAATATAACCAAAAAAGCGCCCCTTATGTGTGTTGCAGTTGCTAGAGCGACCAATAGCGAAGACTTAAGATATTTTTTATCTAGCGCAAAGTAAATTGACGACAGGGCAAGCAAAGCAAATAGACTTTCGGTATAAATAAACAAAAGATAGATTGCCGAAGGGAACAACAGAAAATATAAGACCGCTCTAATTGACTCCTGAGGAGTAATTTTTTTAAATAATTTTTTAACTATCTTAATGTAAAAGTAAACTACTCCAAACAATGATGTCCAGGATATTAGAATACCACTAAAGAAATATGATCCAGTGATTTTCGTAATTATAGAGATTAATATTGGGTATAGCGGAAAAAATCCGGTCACGAAACTTTCGTTATAGCCATGCTGAGCAATAAATAGATATCTAACACCATCCCAGTTGGCAAAGCCACTGAGCTTGTTATTGGGCTCTAGCAAATATCTTGCATGGTCAGTTGAGTTCAGGATCATATATCGACAAGTAGTTAGGCATATTAGTATGCTAAATAAAATTAGCCCTATAGTCATAATAAGGGCTAGTGGAATTTCTTTTTTAGGTATAAACGATTGATGCTCGCTATATCTATTAAATTTAATATTTTTTACGATTTTAAACATTCTAAAAAGTATTGTGGCGGAGAGAGAGGGATTCGAACCCTCGCGGGAACTTTCGCCCCCCTAACGATTTAGCAAACCGTCCCCTTCAGCCACTTGGGTATCTCTCCGCGGTCTATTGGCGGAAGGGGTGGGATTCGAACCCACGGTACCGTTTCCGGTACTCCTGTTTTCAAGACAGGTGCACTCGACCGCTATGCGACCCTTCCAATACAGATTGATTATATCAAGAAATTTAAATTTTTCATCTATAAAATTATAAAATGGGAGTTGTTGTAATTATTGTGTTGTAAATCTAAGCCTGGCTTCTTGCAAGAAGAATGCAATGTGACTATACTGATAGTTAATACAAAAAATAGTATAGCCGAAAAAAGATTAATCAATGGAGGGTAACAATATGGCGCGAAATAAACGCGACGATGACCTTTTGATGGAAGAGGACGAGCTAACTGCAGCATTTTTAGGCGACGATGATTCATCGGCAGAAACTCAACCTAGTGGGGCACCAGAAGCTATCAATGAAGAATGGGACGAAGAAGACGCATTACCAGGACAACTGGCAGTAGACGTCTATGAGACCCGTGAAAAATTAGTCGTAAAGGCAAGAACTGCTGGCGTAAACAAGAGCGATCTTGATGTTAGTATTTCAGATAATACTCTAAGTATTAGAGGAACTCTTTCTGCTGGTAACGAGGATGATGTTGAAAACTACTTCGTCCAAGAATGTTACTGGGGTGAATTCTCAAGAAGCCTAGCGCTTCCTGTTCCCGTAAAGGAAGATGATATTCAGGCACAGCTTAAGGACGGAGTCCTTACAATTAGCTTTGATAAAATCAAACAAGATACTGTTAAGAAGATTCAGATCTTATAGATAAAAAGTGTCTACCAAAAAAGAGCTCATGAAAATGAGCTCTTTTAAATTAATCTAGTTATTATTTATTGGCCAACTGAGGTTGCGGTTGCCTTGGTAAGAACGAACTGCACGATAATCTGTGCAATAGCTACGATAACAATACCGACTATTGCGAATAAAATTGCGTTCTTAGCTCCAGTTACGCCGCCAGATTCACCGCCAGACACGATATACCTGAATCCTGCAATAATAATCATAATTACTGCGACTATTCCCACAACCCATGAAAAAACATTAAGAATATTTTTTACAAGTGTGCTTAAGCTATCTGCGGCCTGGTTTCCTGTACAGGCACCAGAACTACCGCCAACCTGAGCCTGTGATCCTGCACAACCCTGGTTTTGTAAGCTGTTTCGGACATCAAAAGCTCCACCACTTGCTGCATATGTTGTTGCTACGCCAAAGCCAAGCGGCATCAGTAGCGCAATAGCTGCTGACAACATGTATACGTTCTTTTTTAATTTTTTAAACATTTATATTACCTTTCGATTACTTAAAATTTCTTACTAGCATTATATAACAATAAAAAATTTATTTAAACAATAGCTTTTAACTAGTTGCATTTTTTAATACATATTGGACAATTATCTGTGAAGTAGCTACAATCACCAGGCCAATAATTGCGTATAAGATTCCATTTTTTGCGCTATTAAATGAATTCGAGTCTCCTCCGGAAGCAATCATCCTAATTCCGCTTATAATTAGCACAAATACTGCAGCAATTCCCACAATATAGGAAAGTATGTTTAGAACGTTAGTTATTATCTTATTTATACTGCTTGATCCATTTGAGTCTGACGAACATGCATTTCCTCCAAGGCCCACACCGTTACAAACCGAATCCTTTGAGCCCGAAAATGCAGAGTTGCCAGCTGGAGGTGCAGCAGCAAATAAAACAGAGGAATTATTCTCGTTTGAACTGCCGCTATAAGCAAACACAGAGGAACCAAAAATACCCCCAATAATTAACAACATTACAAGAGTAGTCGCAAATATTTGTTTTATCTTTATCTTTTTATTCATATTATCCCTTCATTAAACATTTTTTAGAGCAAACACCACTATAGACTGGGAAAGAGCAAACACCACTATTCCAATGGCGGCATATATTATGGCATTCCTAGCCGAAGTCAGTGTTTGTGGATCGCCTCCAGACAAAACTAACCTTAGACCAGCTATGATTATAACAATCACAGATATAGCTCCGACTGCATAGGAAAGTATATTGAGTACCGATTTGAATATTCCATAGGCTGGATTTGAAGACGAGGCATTGGCGTCCTTACATACGCTTGGCTTACTGCCACGCTGATAAGTCGCGCTATTACACGTATCTTTCAGGCCACTATAGCTTGCTGCAAAAACACTCTGAGAAAAGCTTATTATTGTGATTAGTAGCAGTAGTGATGTGAGTATTTTTTTCATATCTATAGGTTATTTAAAAAGAAGGTTACGATTGCTTCGGCACTAACTGCGACAATTAAACCAATGACAGCGTATATTATAGTTTCTCTGGCCTTCTTAGCAGATTCAGGGTTGCCTCCTGATGTAATTAATTGAAGTGCAGCTATAACAATATAAAGTACTGCGACGGCACCGATAATACCAAAAGCAATTTGAAGGAGATTAGAGATAGTCCCGTTTGTAACTGCACTTCCGGGCAGTCCAGTGTCGCTACAGGTTCCACTGCACTGATTTCCAGGAATATTAACCCTGCTACTATTAGCTGCAAATTGCCTGAGCAAACTAATCATAGCTGCCCCACTAAGAATGCAATCATTCCGGCGGCGCTGATGGAAATAGCAACTCCCACAAGGGCGTTTATGATAGTTGTCCTAGCCCTAGCAACCTTATCTGGTTGTCCCTGACTGCTTAGAAGCTGTACACCCCCATAAATAACAATAATAATTGCTATGAATGCTACCAGCTGAAGAAGCATGTCTATTACCGCAAGTAAAATTAGCCATATATCAGTAAGCTTATGTATTACCGGCACGCAAGCACCGCCTGCGGAACTTCCATCTAAATATTGATACCAATGGGGCAGAGTTAGAAACGCTCCTCCTTTGAAAGCGCAGTCTGATGCAAAAATGTTAAATATGTGAGCTATCATCCGTTAAAGAACCCTCCTGGGATTAGGAAGTTTAGAAGCGAAAACGCAAATACAAAAACGACCAAAGCTATGACGTTGGAGACCAATCTTCCTTTAGCTTTTTGCGTAGATTCTGGATTGTCTCTGGATGTGGTGTATTGAATACCTGCGAGAATGGTCGAGAAGACAACCACAACTCCTACTCCCGCTGATAAGAATCTTATTGCAGCAAATAACATATCTAGTATTGGATTACCCTTGCCAGTACAGCCAAGATCTATAGAAGTTTCAACGGCATTTCCGCCTTCACCACAGCACTTTGGTGCACCGCTGGGATTTGAAGGTTGGCAAGAATTAGTATTAGATTGAGTAGTGGTAAATAATTGGTGAGGTATGCCACGAGCATATGCATTATCTACTGAAATGGCCGATATGGTAACAATGCTAGCCATCACTAGTATTGCGGCCAAAAGTGGCTTATTTTTTTGTATTTTGTATTTATTTAAATGCTTCATTTATTGATACTATATATATAAGATTTAGTTAAATCAACAAAACAGGTTAAGCAAGTTTATTTATTAAGTCTTAAAAAAACAATGGTTATGGTATAGAATTTAAGTAAATGGCTTTAAAAAAATTTAAATCAATTTCAGCAATAATGACAATTATTTTGTTTCTATCGTATTTTCTTGTTATTGCACCTCAACAAAAAACTTCAGCAGCTACTATAAGTATTCCGAATAGTGTCATATTGGCTGCGGATGATTCAATCCCCTGTGATGGTGGAAGCAACTGGAATCCACTTACCTGGGTTATGTGTCCTGTAATTAATGGTGTAGTTAATGGCGAAAAAGAAATTGAAAACTTTGTATTTGCGTTACTAAAAACTCCTATAATTCCTTTTTCAGGAAACTGTAATCAGCAAACCACTACTGGCTGTACTTTTCAGGTGTGGTCTAGTTTTAGAATATATGGGAATTTAGTCCTTATAGTTGCACTTCTGATAGCAATTATAGTAGAGATAGCCGGCGGAGGAGCGGTTGCGAACTATACGATAAAAAAAATGCTGCCGAGGGTTATTGTTGCGGTCATATTGATCAACTTATCTATATATATTGTTGCTGTCCTTGAAGATGTATTTAATATTTTAGGGGCCGGGCTTTATAATCTTATAAAGTCACCCTTCGGCGATGCATGGAAATTAGACATAGGGGGAACTACATCTTCTCTCTTCACAGTAGCCATTACGGGTGGAACTGCCGCAGTAGCTGGTGCTGTTACCCTTGCGGGGTTAGCAGGCCTTTTAACGGCGAACCTATTCGCTTCAGTGGGGCTATATCTGGTGCTGGCTGTTGTGGTGCCGGTTCTAATTGCAATACTTGGAGTTTTAATAACCTTAATGGTAAGACAAGGATTACTTGTTCTTTTGGTGATGACATCGCCAATCGCATTTGCTCTATACTGCCTACCAAACACTGAAGCCTTGTTTAAGAGGTGGTGGAATCTTCTACTAAGAACTCTTGTGGTTTATCCAGTAATCGTTCTTCTTATATGCATGTCTCAAGTTATGGGAATAATATTTAGTCACCTTGGAGCAACAAGTACGCTCGGCGGAACAAAGTTGATGGCTATTGTTGCTATCGCAGCTCCTCTTTTCCTAATTCCTTTTGGTTTTAGGATGGCCGGAGGCGTAATAGGAAACGTCGCCAATGGGGTGAGAACTATGGGTAATAGGCTCACTCATGGAATTCAAGGAGACAGGAATGATCCGAATAGTCGAATAAATAGGGCTAGAGCCAATATGAATAACGAACGAGAAAATTCAAACTTAACAGTTGGCTCATACTCTAGAAGATTAAGGGCTTATAGATCCTCCAGAAGAAGCGGTGGTACTCGAGCAGAAGCTGCTGATGCTGCAAGTGTTGCAGTCGAAGAAAGGAAAGCGGCTATGACTTCGGCCCATGCTGCGGCTCAAATAGCAAACAATCCTATTAACGCAGCCAACAGAGGAAATGCTAACTATAATGAAGCAGGGATGGTTCTTGCTGCAATGGCTAGTCGTCAAATAACGCGCGAACAAGGTGAGGCTGAATTAGCAGAAATAGCTGCAAGAGACGGCGGCAGGGGCGCTTCTTCAGTCGCAGCCGCCAGGCAAATTAGGCAGACTGCGGGGATGGGTGAAGTATTCCGAACTCAAAATGTTGAAGCAGCATACGGATACGGCTCAGCTTCTGAGGCAGAGGTTGATAATTGGACGCAAATGGCGGCTGATGCCACTGGCTGCCGAACAGTACAGCAAAACGGAAGAACTGTTTTTGATCGAACCGACACTGTTGCTAATAGAGATGCTGCCACGGCACAGTTGGCGAATTTGCGAGGCAGATATGAAGGTGGAGCAGTACACGACAAATTGGTTCGTGAAGCTGCAAGAGCTTCTGGTTGCGGAACAACAGTAGATGCAGCATCCGGGAGACTACAGCTCGATGAGGGTGACCCCAATTTTGGAAATGCTAGTCAAAAACTTATTGTTGCAAAAGGAGTACTAGGTGCTGCAGGATTTGGTCATCTAAACAACACTGATGAGGGCTATAATGCTACCGCTGGAATTAACAGACAAGACAGAAATGCATATGCCAATAACAGGGGGTCTGCTTATATAGCTCAAGGACAGGACGCTGTTAATGCTGCTCTCGCCGATCCCTTAGCATTCCCTGTGCTTGCAAGAACCATAACTGAACTGAACGGAGTCATCAACAGTCCAACAGCATCTCCGGATCAAAGAACTTCAGCCCAGCAAGCACTTGATGATATTAACACAAGAGTAACTGGACTGGGAGGAGGTGTGAATCCATATATGGCCTGGGCTACTACTCCTGGTAATGCAGATTATGCTAATGCGGTGGCCACAGCGAGGTTACCGGCACCTTAGTTAATTATGGCAACATATAAAGTAATTCAAGACATAGAGGCAGAGGACAAATTAATTGGCCCTCTTTCTGCAGTTCAGTTTATTTTCGCCTGTGTGACAGCAGGTTTTCTTTACCTAAGCTACATCGTATATATCAAACATGCAAGCTTTCTGCTTTTTGTCTTTCTTCCCATATCCCTCTTTACAGGATTCTTCGCGTTTCCATGGGGCAGAGAACAGCCAACTGAAGTTTGGGCCTTAGCTAAACTGAAGTTTCTTGTGTATCCCCACAGTAGAGTCTGGAATCAGAGTGGGAATATTAATCTAGTTAGAGTTACCGCTC
>JBAXGD010000001.1:0-88664 GCA_037139575.1 bacterium | reverse complement strand
TCCTGGCGGGATTCGAACCCGCGATCTTCTGGATGAGAACCAGATATCCTAAACCGCTAGACGACAGGACCAATTAAATAGATATTATAACAGATACAAACCTTTATTTCATTAGCTTAGTTCAGCAAGCGCAAGCAACTCTTTAGCTGGCATTTTTGCCAGTCATAATTTTCTGGATACTTTATTATTTCCATAATCGAATTATATCATCCTGCTTTTACTTCATTGTCTATAAGAAGTAGGTACTATACATAAAATACTCCTGCTTATGTTACAATAACTTTAGATAGAAAAGTCACGAAAGGATAAGATAAAAAATGGCAAAGGTACTGCTAGTCGAAGACGACAACAACCTTAGAGAAATTTACCAGGCACGGCTTAGTGCAGAGGGCTATCAGCTAATTACTGCTAGAGATGGTGAAGAAGGCTTAGCTCAAGCAGTTAAAGAGAAGCCAGATCTTATAATTTGTGATGTTATGATGCCTAGAGTAAGCGGCTTTGAGATGCTAGACATTCTTAGATCTACCCAGGGAATACAGAACACGCGCGTAATAGTTATGACAGCACTTTCTCAAGCAGAAGATAAAGCTAGGGCAGAAAAACTAGGCGCAGACATGTACCTTGTTAAATCCCAGGTTACTCTTGAAGACATGGCTAGATCAGTTAGAAATATCCTAAATCAAGATGGTCATTCTTTACCTAAGGCTACGATCACAGAACCAGCAAAAGTTGAAGCAGCGCCAGTCGCTTCTTCAGAAAACCCAGACAAACTAGAGACCTTAATGGGCCAAGAACAAAGCCGGGAAGAGGCAGATAAGCTTCAACCCGAAATTATCACTCCAGATCAGGTATCGTCAGAAGCTAAAAAAGACGAATCCGATAATCAGAATTCATAGAACATGAGGCTCAATCAGTTTCTAGCTAAAACCACTGATCTTTCGAGACGTAGCGCCGATCAAGCAATACTTGATGGCAGAGTTATAGTTAACGAAGAATTAGCCAAAGTAGGTCAGACCGTCGAAGAGTCTGATTCTATAAGCCTAGACGGCAAACAGCTAAGTAGTTCAGTTGAGACTAAAACAATTCAACTTAATAAGCCCTATGGGTATGTAGTAAGTAGAGATGGACAGGGAAGCAAGACGGTCTACGAACTTTTACCCGAAGAACTTCAAAACCTAAAACCTATCGGAAGACTTGATCGTAACTCAACTGGCCTTCTACTGCTCACTAACGATGGCCATCTAAATCAAACACTAAGCCATCCATCCAATAATAAAGATAAAATCTATAAGGTTCTGCTTGATAGAGAATTACTTCCTGAAGATAAATCTAAAATTGAAATGGGCGTAGAGCTCGAAGATGGTTTTAGTAGCCTTGGACTACTTGGTGGTGGTCAAAAATGGCAGGTTACAATGAGCGAAGGGCGTAACAGACAAATAAGAAGAACATTCGATTTATTGGGCTACAAAGTTATTAAACTTCACCGAACTAATTTTGGAGAATACCATTTAGATGACCAGAAAAGTGGAAGCTGGATTTTTGTTTAAAAATCTGACATAATATATTAATGAAAAGTTTGCCTATTGTTGCAATTGTCGGAAGAGCCAATGTTGGAAAGTCCAGTCTTTTTAATTCCATAATTTCTAAAAGAGAAGTAATAGTCGCTAGAGAATCTGGAACTACTAGAGACTCAATTAGCTCAAAAGCAAGCTGGAAGAATCAAGATTTTTGGATTGTTGATACTGCCGGAATGAAAGATGCCGAAGATGATTTCGAATTAACTATCCAGGATCAAATTACTCAAGCTGTTGATGGTGCTGATGTAATAGTTGTGGTGACCGAAGCTGGAGCTGCTGTAGGCGAAGAAGACAGAAGGGTTGCCAAGATGGCACTTAGGAGCAAAAAACCTGTTATATTAGCCATAAACAAGTCAGACGACATAAACAATAGCAGAATGCCTGAATTTCTAAAGCTAGGGATAAAAGACATCATTGAAACCTCTGCAGCTCAAAATAGAAACATCCACACTTTGCTTGATTCAATTATTAAGCTCATTCCTGAAGCAAAAGCTGATGCTCCCGATAACTTGCTTAGAGTAGCCCTTATAGGAAGACCGAATGTGGGTAAATCTCATTTATTCAACAGTCTATCTAAAAAACAGCAGGCAATAGTCGCTAACGTTGCAGGCACAACTAGAGACATTAACCGAAACGTTGTTAGATACCATGACAGAGATATTGAAATACTTGATACTGCCGGGATCAGAAAAGCTAGCAAAATCGAAAAGGGAATAGAATACTTCAGTTACTTAAGAACTTTACATGCTATCGATCAAGCGGATATCTGTCTTCTCCTTATGACTGCGGATGAACTAAATGTGGCAGTAGATCAAAAAATTGCAGGTATGATAAAAGAAGCAGGCAAGGGACTTATCCTGGTTGTTTCAAAATGGGACGCAGTTGAAGAAAAGACTCCATTCACACGCGATGAATTGGCGGCTCAAATTTCGCATACTTTCGATTTTATAGCTTGGGCACCTTTAATCTTTACTAGCTCGGTCACTGGTCAAAATGTGACTAAAATTTTCGAATTAGTTACTCAGGTTGAAGAAACTAGGAAGCAAAGAATTGCCACAAAAGACCTCAACCGATGGCTGCAAGATGTCATAGAAAAGCACCCGCCAGCTGGACTCAAGAATAGAATGCCAAAATTAAATTACATGGTTCAGGAATCAGAGAACGAATGTCCGAGCTTCAAGATATTTGGAAGTAGCACTAAGTTTATCCACTGGAGCTATAGAAGATACATGGAAAAGAATCTAAGATACAAATATGACTTCACTGGAACGCCACTACAACTGTGGTTTATTGAAAAGCACGTTGCCCACAAACACGGGCACAGTCCAACTTATGGTAAGGAAAAAATACCAAAAAAATAAAAAGATAGCTATACTTTGAATAGATATGGCCTTATTCCAAAGAAAACAACCAGATGTTCAGTCCAGTGCACCCTTATATACGTTAAGTATGTCTAAGACGTTTTTGATTGTCGGACTAGGTAATGTTGGTGCCGAATTCAACAACACTAGGCACAATATAGGATTTCGGGCTATAGATAAGTTTTTTGAAGATCAAGAATTTAGTAATTGGATTAACAAGAAGGACATGAATTGTCTTATAGCCGATAAGAATATAGCTGATACAAAAGTATACCTTATTAAGCCAACTACAATGATGAACCTAAGCGGTGAAGCAGTTCAAAAGATAAGCAACTTTTATAAAATAGATAATTCAAAAATAGTAGTTGTGTATGACGAACTGGATATAAATTTTGGCAATATCCGAATAACAAGAGGAGGATCTAGTGCAGGCCACAACGGAGTAAAGTCATTAATTCAACACATTGGAGAGGATTTCGGAAGGATCAGAATTGGTGTAGGACCAAAAAATCCACCTCAAATAGATAGCGCAGATTTCGTTCTTGGAAGATTTTCCAATGAAGAAGAGGCTGAAATGAAAGCTCTATTGAATGAAACTTCTAGTCTCATAACCGAAACTATTTTTAGTAATAATTTACCTAATGAAACTAGGAAATTTATTCAATGAATCCAGCTCAAAAAATAGATAAAAATAAAATCCAGAAAATCTTAGCAAGAATTGCATTCATCCTCGGAGCGATAATTTTCTTTGGGATGATTACAATATGGATATTTAAAATAAAGCAAAAAGTAGTAAGGGAAGATCTTTACACCAATTACATATATGCAGGGTTATTTTTAATGTTTATAGGCAATAAATTAGGTAAGAGTAATAGTCCCGA
This sequence comes from bacterium, assembly GCA_037139575.1. Lineage (GTDB taxonomy): Bacteria > Patescibacteriota > Saccharimonadia > Saccharimonadales > UBA4665 > CAIYEO01. Next base: position 84,845 of record JBAXGD010000001.1, on the reverse strand, counting down.
TAAGTTCGATCAGTACAGCACTAAAGTTGTGAAATCATCTCTGAATTTAGTTATTGTGTTTTTGATCATATCATCACTTTTTGCGATATTTATATTTATATTATTCATAACCGGCAACCTAAGAATAATGGCTTAGCAGAAAAATGCCCTTAAAATGAACAAACCTCCAGAGGGGGTGGGCACCGCTGGAGGTTTGATAACACCCTTCAACCCACCGCAGTGAAGCATCGAACGCTATTATAATGTCGTCGTGCCGGTCTAAAGACCATCTTTTGGACTCACTGACCACTAAAGGTAAAGGTCCTCATAGCTGAGGGAAGTTAAAGGGATTAGTATGCTTTAGAGAGGTATGTTTTTTAACGAACATAGCCGATTCATCAGTGGAGGGTAACAACTTTTGTAAAGGCACTCTCTAAAGCAATCTAACAAATTGTTAGAATAGGGGTTATAAGGTACGAAGCTTTAGAAATATAAAGCTTACGAATTGCAATATTATCAAATAAGTGTTCAAATGTCAATACTTTCATATATATTTGTAGTCTTGTCAAATTGGTAATGCTAGCACTTTTTTAGTAATATATAAGTATGAATTCAAAATTAGTAATATATACTCTTATTTTTATATTTTCGAGCCTATTCTTCTGGATCGGAAGCAAACTATTTGGAGGTGGTATTTTTGGACTATGGAGCAATGTTTTTGGATTCATTGGTTGTTTTATAGGTATATATGTATGGTATAAATTCATTAAGGACTTGTAATAGAAAGCTTGCAATTCTTTAATTCCTAAAGTAACCTTACATTCTGTATATGTAAATTAACCATAAGCTAAAGAGATTTAATGAAGCAACAGCTAGTAATAGTAGAGAGCCCAGCAAAAGCTAAGACAATAGAGAAGTTTTTAGGTAAAGACTTTAAGGTTCTTAGTAGCTTTGGTCACGTAAGAGATCTTCCCAAAAAAGGTCTTAATATAGATGTAGCCGACAATTTCAAACCTACTTATGCGATATCTCCAGATAAGACCAAAGTAATAAGAGAGCTCAAAGCTGCAGTGGCAAAATCATCAGACGTCTGGCTAGCAAGCGATGAAGACCGAGAAGGAGAAGCTATAGCTTGGCATTTAGCTAGCGCACTTAAATTAGATATCAATAAGACAAAACGCATTGTTTTCCATGAAATCACCAAAACAGCTCTAGAAAAAGCCCTAGAACACCCTAGAACCATAGATATTAATCTGGTTAACGCTCAACAGGCAAGAAGAATACTGGATCGACTAGTTGGTTATGAATTAAGTCCAGTTCTATGGAAAAAAATCAGAACCGGACTAAGCGCAGGACGAGTACAATCCGTTTCAGTTAGACTAATTGTTGAGAGAGAACGTGAGATAAATGACTTCGAATCGGCTACATTTTATAAGATAAGCGCCTCATTTAAAGGTGATAATGGTGAAGTACTGGCAAATCTAGATAAAAATATTGATTCTTTGGAAGATGCTAGGAAATTCTTAGAAAGCTTAAATGATTCAAGCTTCGTTGTTTCTAGTGTTAGCAAGAAACCTGGGAAAAGAAACTCTAGTCCTCCATTTACTACAAGCACATTACAACAAGAAGCTTCTAGAAAATTTGGATACAGTCCTAGGCAAACAATGAGTCTCGCCCAAAGATTATATGAAGCTGGTCACATTACCTATATGCGTACTGACAGCACAACTTTATCTAGCCTGGCTCTTGAAATGGCTAATACTTATATAATAAGTAACTTTGGAAAAGAGTATTCAAATCAGACTCAATATAAGACTAAGAGTGATTCCGCTCAAGAAGCTCATGAAGCTATTAGGCCAACCGATTTTAATAATGACTCCATATCCGGCGAAGAGCAACAGAAGAAACTATACAAACTAATCTGGGAAAGAGCCCTAGCAAGTCAAATGGCTCCCGCTCAAGTTGAGCGCACAGAGCTTAAGATTGGCATATCTAATTCAAAAAATTATTTCCTAGCCAAGGGTGAAGTATTAGTTTTTCCAGGTTTCTATAAAGTTTATGGAAACATCAAAGACGATACTATATTGCCTCCAATAAATGAAGGTGAGAAATTAGATCTTATTGAAAGTACGGCCAATGAAGCATTCTCAAAACCACCCGCAAGATACTCTGAAGCTAGCCTAGTTAAAAAGCTTGAGGAGCTTGGAATTGGTAGACCAAGTACATATGCACCTACAGTTTCAACGATTCAGACCAGGGGTTATGTTGAAAAAGTTGACGTCGAAGGAAAACCGAAAGTACTGAAGATATTGAAACTCGTAAATAAAGTTGTTTCCGAGGAAGAAGAGCAAGTTATAACTGGTGCCGATAAAAATAAGCTTGTACCTACATCAGTTGCAGATGTAACGACCGACTTTCTGACAAAATACTTTGCAGATGTACTAGACTATAAGTTTACCGCTAAAGTTGAAGACAGTTTCGATAAAATTGCTGACGGAAAAGAAGACTGGGTGAAAATGCTAGATAAATTCTATTCCGGATTCCATCCTTTAGTCGAAAAGTCTGGTGCAGCTACTAGGGAAGAAGTTTCCAAAGCAAAGCACCTCGGAGACGATCCAAAATCTGGAAAACCAGTTATTGCTAGATTCGGAAGATACGGACTAATGCTCCAAAGAGGAGAAACTGAAAGTGAAGAAAAACCCGATTTTGCTCCATTCCCAGAAGGCTATACGCTAGATAATATCGACCTAGAAGCTGCACTGATAATGTTCAGTTTACCGAGAATTGTCGGGCAAACAAAAGATGGTGAAGAAATTACAGCTAATATCGGTAGATTCGGCCCATATATTAAGGTTAAATCAACTTTTGTTTCTATAAAAGATAGCGATCCATTCAAAATCACTCTGGAAGAAGCAAGAGCACTTTACGACGAAAAATTAGAACAAATTGCAAATAAGTACATAGCTGAATTTAAGAGTGGGATTAAGATTGCTAATGGACCTTATGGGCCGTATATTACAGATGGCAAGAAGAACGCTAGGATAAACAAAGATACCGATCCTAAGTCAATAACAGAGAAGGAAGCTGTTGCAATCCTGAAAAACGCTCCGGCAAAAAAGAAGTTCAAAAGAAAAAAGAAAAAATAACCATCTTTTCCACAACTTGCACTCCTTGCAAGTTATTATAAGCAGATATTTCTACAACATGGAATATGCTATTTCGTCCATTTCGTGATAATATATGTATAGTAAATACTATATTTGACTTATAGTAGTTTAGATTATATAATTGTATAAGAGAACTGAAGAGAATATGGCAAGTACAAAATCTAAAATTGACTCCGAAAATCTAGACATCAAGAGCTTTGTTAATGATGTCCTTAGCACTATCGATCAAGAACGAGAAAAAGAAATTATATCAAGAAGATTTGGCCTATTCGACCGAAAAGAAACACTAGAACAAATAGGTGAATTACTGGGTATTACCAGGGAAAGAGTTAGGCAATTAGAGAAATCAATTATTGCTAAACTTAGATCTAAAGCAGAGCAGGAAAAAATCCCTAACCTCGGTGAATTTGAAGAGTTAGTGATAGACAAACTCAGCGGAGCAGGGGAGTTATCTAGAGTAACTGCTCTATCTCTAGCCCTAAACAAAGAATCTACCAAAATTGATCAATCCAGAGTGGCATTTCTAGCAGAATTATCTCAAAAACTAATAGTTTTAGATGAAGGTGATTTCATTTACTTATCAGTAGGGAACTCATCAGTTTTTGACGAAAAATCTATTAAAGATAACATTACGAAAATAATTAAGGCTGTGACCAAAATTGGTGAACCAACCGATATTAATAAATTGGCGCAAGAGGCAAAAATAGCCGATTCTAAGCGCGCTGAGGCCATATCTAGTATATCTAAGCAGTTAGCTTCATTAAACGGCAAATGGGGCCTTGTAAAATGGCCAATGGTCAATCCTAAAAACATTCGAGACAAGATATATGTAATTTTAAAAGAAAATAATAAGCACATGCATTTCAATGAAATTGCCGAAGCTATTCAGAAGTCTGATTTCAAAAGAAAGAATGTGACTACTCAAGCTATACACAATGAACTCATTAAAGATAAAAGGTTCGTTCTTATAGGTAGAGGCATTTATGCTCTTAAAGAATGGGGATACAAAAAAGGTACCGTATCAGATATCATCTCAGAAGTTCTTCGAAAAGAAGGAAAAGCACTTCATAGAGATGAAATTGTTAAAAAAGTACTTGAGAGTCGTTATGTTAAAGAAACAACTATTCTACTTAACCTACAAGGCAAGGATCAGTTCAAGAGAGTTGCTAAAGCCACATACGAACTAGATGAATCAAATCTTGCAGTAGCGGAATAAACAGAACATTTTACGAACAAAGACAATAACCAAAAATTATCTATAAAAAGAGAAAATGCCGCAAAAAGGCATTTTTTTATATACAACCGGAAGAGTAGAGTATGATTAAAAATAATTTTAAAATTTTTTTGAAAAAATCCGGGGATCCGGGGGGATATATCATAGAACAAAGCAATATAGACATCATGTCGCACAATGTATATTTTGCGACTCTCATATGGTAGTAATAGTTGAATACTGATACCTGCCTAATAGGGCACTAATGTCCTGTTGGGCTAAATATTGATTTTATTTATGTATTTATTTTGTACATTTAACAGATACGAATTGCACCATTTGATGGTGATGTTACATAAAATACAATATTCCTCTATTTGACTTATCCACAGTTTTATCGTGAAGTATTTGCTTTTTAATGATTTCCATTACCTTGTATCGTTTTTTTGACAATCCCCTTATTCCTTCCCCCTCTTCCCTTTTTTTGACTTTTTTCTAATTTTTTATTTTAATAAGTTTTTTTAAAATTTTACGAAAATATTACATACGAACATTTTACGAACATGCGAGTAGTGGAGTGGGGTATATGAATTACTTGAAGTAAGCTCTACCAATTACTCTAACGTCAATATACTGTGAAGGGTTGATCTTATTAGTCTCAAGATACCTTTTTAGGGCTAAATAACCGCCTACCTGCTCTTTAGAGTTATTCTCTAAGTTATATTTAACTATATAACTATTTGCAGCCATCTTGACATCAAGCTCTCTGGAGTTAGGAACTAGTGTATATGTTACGGTCTTTATGGAATGAGCATTGAGTTCTTTAAAGAGATAAGTAATAAATGCTAGGTCTTGAACTGAAAGTAATTGACGGTTAGTCTTTATGTCCTTGTATGGGCTCATGATATATGGGATCTTAGAGGTATAGTTGGACATGTCAACATTATTGGTGTTCGTTATAATAACCCCATTGCTCTTTATTAGATAAATCTTGTTATCTGAGCCCGCAACGATTGCCACAGGAACAGACTGAGAAATATTGAGAGTTATCTCATGTCCCACAAAAGGAACTGCTACAGCGACTCTATTTAACTCAGGATATGTATTCTCCATGTAGTTTTCTAATCCGGTACTATTTACTGTAATTTTAGAAATATTAGCAACCGAATTAGAAAGATATATAGATGCAGCTTTCTGGTACATGGAGCTAGATTTAAGTAAATCCGAACCTGAACTTTTATCTACGCTTAGACTAATTCCCGTTCCTAAATAAAGTATGTATCCTGATATGCCAATGAAAAGGACAAGACCCAATATAGCCAAAAACCTGTTAGCCCCCTGCCCTTCATCTGTATTTTCAGTTTTTTTGCCTATTCTTGGTGTTACTAAATCTGGCTGTTTATTTGAATAATAATTAAAGTTCTTAGATCTGTCGCCGCTATTAACTTTTACATTCCTAGATTGTATATTTTGTTTTTTGAAGAACATTAACTTCCCTACCCTTATTTTTCATCTATTATCAGCTTCGCCAAATCCTTAGATGCGTTTAATTTAGCTATTTTATGAAGATTCTTACCCAGCTCTTCTCTTTTTGATTTGGAATTCATTAATTCTGTAATTTTATCTAAAAGTACTTCGGGGTTATATTGTAAATCTGCCTCATCTATAATCTCTATTGCATTGATCTTAACTAAAGACTCAGCATTTTTTATCTGATGACCACCTACTAAATATGGGCTTGGGATAATAACGCATGCCTTAGCCTGTGCAGCAAATTCCGCAATGTTAGTAGCCCCCGCTCTAGAGATGATTAAATCAGCAGCTCCACTATACTTATGAAGATCTGTCACAAAACCTTTGATTGTTAGTCTATCAATTTCCTCGCTAGATAATTTATTGCTAAATGCACCACGTACTTCCTCTTCATTCTCGTTACCAGCAATGTTCATAATTCTAATCTTTTCATCCGAAGATAATAGCTTTTTAGTTATTTCAACTAATGAATCATTAAGAACCTTTGAACCCAAACCACCGCCAGTGAAGAGTATCAATTTATCGGCCGATTCAAAGCCTAGATTTTTCTTGAATGCATTTTGCATATCTTCATCTACTAATGAATATTCAGCAGAAATTGGAACCCCTACATAAACTGTTTTATCTTTTTGGTAGTCATAAAACTCAGTTGGCATCCCTGTTGCATGCATAATAGCCCACTTTGCAATTATCCTATTAGCTAGGCCCGGCATAGTATCTGAATCATGGGTTATGTATTTGATCTTACGCAAGGCTGCTGCCAGTCCAACAGGAACACCAATATAGCCACCTTTAATAAAAATGATGTCTGGCTTAATTTTACCCAAGACTGAATATGCTTGAATCAATCCGATTAAAAATTTAAAGAAATCTACAAAGTTTTTGAAAATAGTTGGTAAGTCTAATAGCTGCTTCCAGCCTTCACTGTGATATCTCCTGAATTTTCCAGCACTTATAAATATTGCTTCGTTAATGAGTTCCGAACCTTCAAGGCGGAGGCCGAAAGGATCACCCTTTTGTCCAATAAAAACAATATTAGCAGTTTTATCAATTGCCCTAATTTCTTCAGCGACGGCTAGTAGTGGGGTTACGTGACCCCCCGAGCCTGCGCCCGTTATGACTATTGTCATAGTAATCCCTTTCTGTAACATTGCTTGGTACTGTGTAATTAGTATATCTGGATATATGAAAAACTATCCCAACAGCTGCCGTAACAAACATTATACTTGTTCCGCCATAGCTAATAAACGGTAAGGTTATTCCTTTTAGTGGTATCAAACCAATCATTGCTCCTATATTAATAAATGATTGGACACCAAACCATACAAGTATTCCCGTGGCTAAGAGTCGGCTAAAGTTATTTGGTGCTCTTTCGATGATATTTTTAATCCTTGAGAATAAAATTGCGAACAGACCGATCAAAATAGTTGTACCAATGAAACCAAATTTCTCAGCATATATAGCAAATATAGAATCGTTTGCAGCTTCTGGAAGATACCCATAGGCTTGTACGCTGTTACCTAGACCTAGTCCGATGATTCCACCAGATCCTACTGCAATTAAGGCCTGACACGTCTGATATCCAGTGGTCTGACAATCACTGGATGGATGTAAATATGTAAGAATTCTTTGCTGCCTATAACTACTCGTAGCGACTGCCAAAATAACTGATATGACAACAACTCCGAAAAATATAAGTATTCTTTTTAATGGCAATGAGGCCACAACTGCCATTCCAGCCATCATGGCCATGATTACGCTCATAGTTCCAAAATCGCTCTCAATACCCGCCACAACAAAGCCTACGACGGCCAGAACGATAATTAACGGCAGTAATGTCTTTTTAAAATCAGTCACCTGATTAGTCTTAATCCTGTCGGCGAGAAAACCAGCCAACCATATAAGTAGGGCGAATTTAATAAGCTCGTCAGCTTGAAAAGACAAACCCCCAATTTGGATCCATCTCCAAGCACCATTAACTTCTTGCCCGAATAGTCTAACCGCAATTGCTGCAATACCCGCGCCTATAATCAGAGGTTTTTCAATAACGCGCCATTGTCGAAGTGGCAAAAATGCTGCAACCAAAAAGCCTATAATGCCCATGAGCACTGAAATCATTTGTCTATTGATATAATAATTACTACTGACTCTACTATTAACGCTTAAACCTGGCCCTATAGAATAAATAACAATTAAACCAATAGCCAATAATAGAATTGCAATTATTAATAGTACATAATCTGGCTTGTGTCTTCTGGGTAGCCCATTTGAGCTAATGATAGAAGGGCTTCGTCTCTCTCCTGGTAAAGAACTAGGTCTCATAGGTATTTACCGAGTAAAAAGATTATTAATCCCAGTACTGCAGCAACCTGACCCAACACCCAAAACCTCATAGTTATTTTTGTTTCTGGCCAACCAACAGCTTCAAAGTGATGATGTATTGGTGCGATACGAAAAATCTTTTTACCATTTCTTAGCTTCTTAGATACTACCTGCAAAATGGTTGACCCGGCTTCAACTACAAACATTAAGCCAATGACTGGAAGCAAAAGAACTGTATTAGTTAGCATGGCCACGACTCCAAGTGCAGTACCCAATGCGAAAGAACCAACGTCGCCCATAAAGAATCGAGCTGGGAAAATATTGAACCAAGTGTAACTTAGTAATGAACCAACGATTGCAAGACAGAAACCGGCAACACCGTATCTTCCTTCGAGCAACGCAATAATGGAGTAGACTAAAAATGCAGTTGATGCTAAACCACCCGCAAGTCCATCTAAACCATCTGAGATATTTACTGCATTTGCTGTTGCAACTACGACTAAAACAAACAGAGGAACTATAAGCCAGCCTATATGAAATTGACCAGCCACCCCAGGTATATGAAGACTACTTACATCCAGCTTAAAGTAAAAGAACAGTCCACCGACAAGTGCAACTATTGTGACCAACAGAAACTTTAACTTTGAAGGCAAGCCAGCTACACCTAGTCCTGAACCATTAATATTTATTATGTCATCTACTAATCCGATTAATGCAGCTCCCGCAAAGGCGGCTAGGGGCAACCATGTTTCGCTTCTGCTTAAATTGAAAATTAAGGTTACCGCACAAACTGAAAGCACGAAAATAATACCAGCCATCGTCGGAATGTGTCTTTTATGTTTTTCGGCGTGCAGCTGATTGAATACCTTTGCGGTTTCACCAGTTACGGCAGTTTCTCTTGGCTTCTTCCACCACTGCCCCTTGTAAGATAAAGTTGTGTAAATTGGAGTAATTATCATAGAAAGTACAAAACCAAGAAATCCAAGGCTTAAAATTCTAATTAAAGTATTTGTTTCTACGGAAAAATTTATAATTTGTACCATTTTTTATCCTTCATACATTATACATGTTATGAGCCTTTTGGACTCACAAATGACTCATTAATCAACATATGTGCAATACTTCCAAAAATTGGTTGTGCACCATAAGATCCTGCATATCCATTAACTGTAGGAGTTGTAACGAATATTGCAATTGCATACTGCGGCTTATCACCACCAACAAAACCCAGATATGTTCCATTGTATTCATGATCCATATAGCCCCCCTTCGGATTAGCAACCTGTGCAGTGCCAGTCTTTCCTCCAACTATATAATTAGATGGAAAATTTAGGTATGAAAAACCTGCCTGAAAATGTTTTGTAACAACTTGTTGAAGTAACGAGACCATAGATTTTGAAGTTTTCGATGTGACAACATTAGTATCAATGATTTTTGGTTTGTTATATTTAATATTGCCTTGAGCATCAATTATTCCATCACTCAAATAAGGACGATAATACTTGCCGCCATTAACTATTGAAGATAAGGCGCTCGCCATCTGAACTGCGGTAACTGTGAGACCCTGCCCAAATGAAGTATTAGCATAGGTTAAATCCTGTTGATCACCGGACTGATTAGGGATATTAGGCCTTGGGACAACTCCTGGTGAATCATAGCCCTGCTCTATCCCTGTAGAACTACCTAATTTGAAATGATTGGTCTCATAGTCATACCAGGCTTGACGAGCTTTTTGATTTACTTGACCACCGCCCATCTGCATCAACATCCAAGTAGCACCAGTATTTAGCGAAAGGTTCAAAACATCTTCTACGCTCCTCACTCCAGCTCCACCGTCTTCTTCAATATTTGTAATCTTAAACCCATCGATAATCCAATGAGCTGGATCGTTATAGGTAGTGTTATCCTGAATAACGTTTTGGTCTAGTGCGGCGGCGGCAGTAAGAGCTTTCATTACAGAGCCTGGCTCAATTGCATTAGATATAGCTGCATTGTTAAATACTCCGGGCGTTGTTACATCATAATAATTAGCTGGATTATATGTAGGATAATTTGCCATGGCCTTTACTGCACCAGAGTTGACATCCATGACAACTGCGCTTACTAGCGGAGACTTTTCCTGTATTGCTGCATTTTTGATTATATCTTCAACTTGCTTTTGAATGGCGATATCTAAAGTTAGCACTATGTTTTTACCATCTGTAGGTGCAATTTCAATATTATTCTTGCTTGCAGCAAGCGGAACGCCATTAATATCAGTGATTGCTTTTAGGTATCCAGGAGTACCTGCAAGTTCATCATTTAGCGCCTGTTCAATTCCATATGTTCCCTTGCCGTCATTATTAACAAAACCTAATATTTGAGATGCAAGTTCTTGCTGGGGGTAGACCCTATAGTCCTGACCTACAGTCCCTATACCAGGAATCTTCAATGCCAGTATTTTATCTGATTGGGCTTGGGAGATTTTTTTAGCTAGAACAACGTATCTAGTTTTGGGTGTTTTAAGCTTAGATTCGATATTTGATAATGTCCCGCCTAAAATAGATACTAATTTTTCTGATGCCGATTGAGAGTTTTTAACTAAGAACGGGTCGGCATACAAAGTGAAAAGCTGTTGATTAAGAACAAAAGGTATTATTTGATTGCCCTGGTGAGCCTCGATTAATCCTCTGGTTGCCGGAATCCTAGATTGCTGTAATTGGCCCTTCAGAGCACTTTTTTTATAATAATCATATTTAATGACTTGAACATAAAAAAGCCGGATTACAAATAATCCCATAATCAAGAGCATGATCCAAAAAATATAATTTATATTTCGAACTGCTCTGAAATCATACCGCTTGTCCGAATTATTCATATCTTTTAATTATATCTAATTATTTATAGTTGTGCTTGGAGTTGCTGGAACAAGATTTTTGCTCACTGGGCTACTCTGTATGCTATTCAGTGATTGCAGTTGAGCTGAAGCAACTTCAAGATCATTATATTGGTTTTGTAATCTGGATTGTTGCTGTTGAAGTGAATAAGCTTTAGAGCCGTAGCTATTAGTCTTAGTTACTTGGGTTAGATATAGAAGGCCTAAAAGGCAAGCAAGCACTACTAAAACAATCGTATTACTCACAGGTCCTAGTACTCTTTCACGACTTCTAAAGCTAACTGCGTTTTGATTTTTTCTTGAATAGTTTTGCCTATTCACTGCTATTGAATTTGAATATGTCATATTTTTATTTTTTTCCGCATGGGTACCTTTGATATAATCTCCAGTACCCTTGCTGCTTCGCCTACTAGGCGAGTGAAAGTTTTAAATTACTTTCACTCTTACTTTGTAGGTTCGGGAGCTACTTTTTACCTGTATTGGCATCGTACTCCCCTTTCTTTTTGTTATTTATTTTTGCTGCGGCTCGTAATTTTGCACTACGCGCTCGCGGATTAAAAACTAATTCATCTTTGGTGGCTAGTACCGGCTTATTTGTAAGCTCAGTGAATTCTGAATCTAATCTATTACCACCAACTTCTCTTAAGGCATGTTTTACTAGTCGATCTTCGAGGCTATGGAAGCTTATTATAACTATCCTACCTCCCGGGTTCAGCATACTAAGCCACAGTGGGATACTTTTCTTTATAAGATTAAGCTCATCATTGACAGCTATTCTTATTGCTTGAAAAGTTCTTGTAGCTGGATGTGTCCTTGAATGACCAGGCCATGCTTTAGAAACTATCTTTGCTAACTCTGTGGTCGTATTAATTGGCTTATTGGTAACTATTAGGTGTGCAATTTTGACGTACTTAGGCTCTTCGCCATATTCCTTCAAAATCTTTGCCAATTGTTTTTCCGAATAGCTATTAACTACTTTTCTCGCTGTTAGAGTTTGATCGGTATCCATTCTCATGTCGAGAGGTCCTTCATTCTCTATCGAGAATCCACGGTTAGGCTCGTTAAGGTGCGGTGATGATACTCCTAGATCTGCCATAATTAAATCGAACTTATGGCCACCTTCATACAATTCTTCGCTAGCCGAGAAGAAATCCTGATTTAGCATTTTCAAATCTTTATTCTTAAATTTTTCAATTAAGAAAGATATTGCTGACGGATCTCTATCTACTAGATAGCTTCCTTTGTATTGTTCGGTAATATCTAAAATAGCCTTTGCATGCCCACCATATCCAGCTGTTAAGTCTAAGTACTTATCACCCTTCTTTGGATTTAAATAATGCAAAGTTTCATCTATTAATACCGGTTTGTGTTTTTGATCTTGGTGCATTTTTTTCTTGTTTTTATTTTTTTGCAAGATCACCTATTCAGCAGCCAACTTTTTATTTTTTTGTTGTTTTTGTTTTTATAGATAATCACTTACCGTACTAGACTGTAAGCAATTAAGAAAGTTTCTTTTTGAGAGACTTATGTGTGAGGTGGAGTTTTGGGAGGTGTTTTTTGAAAAATGTACTAGGGTTTTTTAAATGGTGCCCTCGTTCCATTTGTTGACTGCCAAATAGCTGATCTCGAGCCTTTTAATATTTGTATTTTTAAAGAACTACTAAACGAATGCCCATCCTATGGTGATTGTATTCGCCAGTATTTACCTACTCTTACAGCTACGACTTCATGCTTTATTCCTGCATAATCAAGCAAATGCTGATCTATCGTTATCCGACCCTGTTTCTGGTCTATAACACTTTCTTCTTTACCCATTCGGAATTGCACATTCAGATCCGCTATTTTCTCATCAAGCATATTGCCCTCGAGTAACGGTTCTATCTGCTTATCCCAGATGACTTTTGGATAAAGATGCAGGTATTTTTTAAAGCCTCTTGTTACTACAGCGCCTGTTTTGAACTCGGCACGAACTTCAGTCGGTATGGTTAACCGCCGCTTCTCGTCGAGTTTACGCTGGAAGTAGTCTGTAGCCATATTATTTTTTTAAGTAAGTGGTTTTTGTTTTATCGTGTTACCCACGACTACCCACTGACATGAATGATACTACCCACAGCTACCCACATACAAGTCTTTTTTTACATAAAAAACCATAATAAGACCCACTTATCCACAGTTTCTTTTGAAATAAAAAATATCCACAACATCTGGTGCTGTGGATAAGTTTTTAGACACTATTATCTCAGGTTAGTTAGCTGGCAGTATTTCGGCTGTGCTTGCCTGTTCAAACTTACCGTCTGAATTTTTGAACATATATATATTGTTCTCAATTTTAGTCTCAGCAAGACCATTACTGGAGTTAGCAGAATTACCCGTAGCAATTACCCGTGCTTTTCCTTGTCCTATTAAATCTGATTCGTCGAACCAAACATAGTCTGTTGAGCCTGGTAATTTAGCCCCAATCATTGTTACATAACCTTTGTTTACCAAGGCTGAAGCCTCAACAGGGTTTGTTATACGTATGACTTGTCCTTCAGGCACACTACCTATAACATTCGTGGATCCATCACCTTTATCGTCAATTAGGGCTGGAGTACTACGTTCATTTGAGCCAGCGTAAATATCTACAACAGAAATACTTGTACCATCCACATCAGGCAAACTATCGTTGCCAAACATTTTTTCAGCACCAAAGACTGCTAAACCTGCAAGTATTGCAGAGCCTACAAGCTTCTTTACTCTTCCAGTGTACAATTTGTGGTCAGGATGACTTGGGTCCAATAATGGTCTAGTTGTTTTTCTTGAATCGTGCGAATCTAATTTATTCATACGTTGTATTATAGCACTAATTACCTAAATGGTCAAGCTTATTTTCTAAGCTGTTTTATCTTATCTGCGTACCAAATTGCACTTGGTCTTACGGTTCTTTTCATATTATTTTTTCGGTCAACGTGTATTAGTCCGAATTCGGGCCACCATCCATAGGCCCATTCAAAGTTGTCTAATAGACTCCAGTGCATGTAGCCCCTGACATCGACTCCTTCGCTTATAGCTTTCTCCATAGCAATAATACTTTCTTCAATCCACCACCTCCTATATTCATCTTTGGAATCTGCTAGACCATTCTCGGTAATGATGATTGGCTTCTTAAATCTAGTCCAGGCTCTAAGAATTATTGGATAAAGTCCCTCGGGTTCCATGTACCAGCCAAGGTCATTATTCGGATATTCAGGGTTTTTCTTGATAAAGATTCCATAATAATAATCAGTGAAATAGTAGTTCATTCCAACAAAATCTTGGTAGTTTCTGATTCTCTCGTAATACCACCAGTTCCAGAGGTATCTCATAATTTTTGTTGCAACTTCATCAAAGATATTATGTGGTCTTTTTGCCTGTATATTTCCCACCTGATTTGCAACACCAACCTGAATCTTGTCGTTCATAGATTTAATTATTCGGTAAGCATTTTTATGCGCCTTAACAAGATTAACCATGACTCTTACATAAGTAAATGGATTTTTTGTTTGAGGAGGCCATGTTCCGAGTAGATAGCTGTAGCTAGCATATACATTAGGTTCGTTGATTGTGATGATATATTCTAATTTGTGCCCATATTCTTGAATTATTTTTGTCGTGAATTTATCAAAATATTTAACATTTGACGATTTAACAAAACCGCCCATGTCAGTAAACCAAGTTGGCATAGTCCAGTGCCATAAATTTAAAATTGGTTTTATGCCCCGGGCAATCAACTCATCAATATATTCATGGTAGTGATCTATCTCCTTTTGATTCCACAGGCCTTCTTCGGGTTCAATCCTAGACCATTCAATCCCAAATCTAAATGAATTTAGATTTAATGACTTAGCAAGATCGAAATCCTCTTTGAAACGTCTATAGTGATCTACCCCCTCTCCAGATACATAGTTGGCGGGATTTTCAGCTTTTGGCTTAATCTCTTCCCAATTACTAAGCTTCTTTAGTTTCCGGTCAGGATGTTTTGAGAGATGATTGGCATTTTCTAATTCCCATACAGACCATTGATTTTCGGTCCTGCCCTCTACCTGGTGACTTGCAGTAGAGGCTCCCCATAAAAAATTTTTATCAAACAATTTATTATTTTTGTCTCTATCCATTAAATTATTGTAGCAGATGATGAATTTAACTATACGCATAAATCAGACTAGATAATATTGAAAATTGCTATCTTTTCACAGAAAAGAATAATTCTGAATATTGGAAATATGAAATAATGAATAAACTAGTAATAATCCTAAACTCAAAAATGATTATTGACTGAGGAAGATTAGTGCTGAGAAGAATAGTGGGATTAATAGATTATCAATACCATAATTTGAAATAGCTTCTACGATAGTTAATATTACTCCTATTATTATTTTGTCTGCAAAGCTTAAGCCTATGCCGTTAAAGATGCTTAGTATTATAATAGTTACCGAGAAAAAAGCTATGCTACCGATAATAGTACTGTGATTATTTAAATATTTTGCTTTTCCAAATTTTTTACCGATAAGTTCTGCAGCTGTATCCGAAAATCCTAATATCAACATTGCTACCTCAAAAACCATAACATTTCTTGAAAATATAAAAACAGCAAGGACCCCAACTGGGAATAGAATTTCACCATAGGTTTTACGTTTTACGCTATGAATTGATCTGAAGACTTTCAATCTAAACGATACTATCAGCACTATAATAAAAATTAGAGCGATAATAGATATGTCTAATATGCTCATAAAAATTGGTAAAATGGCTAAAGTAATTGCGCTCAAAACATGAGCTATTTTTCTGGTTATCTCAGCCCTGATATTCATTTTTCGGTGCATTAATTCAGTGCTAACAAAAATAATCAGGAAGAATATTGAAACGAGTGTAATTTTTAGGGCATCTTGTAACATATTAATCCTTACTGAATTTCCATCCACCACCACCATATTTATAATATTTCGGACTATTCAAAAACAAATAGAATTGAGTCAAATAAATCCCAACAATTAATCCTTCGAAAACATATAAATTAAAAATTGAATAATATCCAGAATTCAAGATTATGAAAAATCCTAGAAGTAATATTATTGCTGCATTTCCGAATCTAGCGGCCAATCCTATCGACAATAGTTCATCTTCAAGTTTAGTTGATCTAAATAAATTTAAAAGAAAAAAAGAACTCATTAACATCAATACAATCATGCAAATTCCAACACTAAAGTTAGCGCCTGAACCAAACAAGGTCAGTATTACTCCCATGACTAAGCTTGTGGAGCTTAGTAGCAGAACAGTATTCTTGCCAAATTTAAGCAGGATAGTTTGCTTACCAACAGCTTTGTCACCTTTTCTGTCCCTGAAATCTTTTAATGATATTCGTGCAATGAACAAAAAATAAAGACCTGCAACCAAAATTAGCCCATGCCCATTAATAC
Source organism: bacterium (assembly GCA_037139575.1). Taxonomy (GTDB): domain Bacteria; phylum Patescibacteriota; class Saccharimonadia; order Saccharimonadales; family UBA4665; genus CAIYEO01. The sequence goes on along the minus strand of JBAXGD010000001.1, from coordinate 68,321 downwards.
TATTGGTAAAAGCAAAATATCCAATTAAAAATGGTAGAACGCTATATCCTAAAGACAAAAAGAAAGGAACCAATGCTGTTCTGAATGAAATCCGAATTGGCGGTAAGGAATAATTTATGTTGATCAAAAAAATAATTATCATTAATACAAAGGGTATCTTGCCCAGGAAAATAGATAATATAATACTGCTAACCCCACTAATCATGCCCATAATAATCAATGTTCGCTTATTAACCTTATTATTCGCAAGCAATCTATCTTTAGTTCCCTTTAGGTTAATTTTATCGGCCTCGACATCAGCCAAATCATTAAAGCAAGTTGCGCTTCCATAAGAGACAATAAGTGCAAATGCTCCTATAATAATTTTAAAGCTTAAGTCATGCACATTGGTTGAAAAAAACGCTCCTATAAAAAAAAAGATTACCAGTATCATACTAACTCTCAGTCTTAGCATTGTAATGAAAAGCTTAAGGACTGTCATTTGGAGCTATAGTAAGTGATATTGAAAGGCCAAAGAGTTGATATAAGCACTAAGAAAACTACCCATATAATATGTATGCTTAAAATCAATAAAAAAGCTAATGTGAAAAAGCTAGACATAAATATAACATTCCTAGTTTCGACAGATTGTTTGTATGAACTCTGAAAAGCAGAGATGAAAAATATTAGAGCTATTAAAATAGGTAGTAAAATTACGGAACCTATATAACCTAAATAACCAATCGCTGAACCACCAACACCACCGATCACAGCAAACAAAATGAATATCGGTATTCCGCCTCCGAATATTGATCCCAATATCACTATCGAGATTAATGCATGCAGTTTTTTTGATTTTTTGATTTTTGGTTTTTTAGCGTAAGTATCTATGCCAATATTTTTCATTTTGGTCCTAAACCTTCTTCTAAAAAAAGAATATACCAATAACATAGCCAACGAATAGAGAATTAATATAGACGCAGCTGTAAAAAAATTGCCATTATGTGAATTTGGATCAAAATTTGGTGTCAGAAATCCCTGAGTGACTGTGATATTTGCTGAGTAAAGCGTGCTTGGGCTGATAAGGAACTTTGCTAATATAATCAAAGAATTATAAGAGATTGCCAGTATAAGCCATGAGGATCTAAAACCTATTTTTGATTTAGCATATACTAGCAATAAAGACGTGGAGATGATCAGTAAGAAACTAGGAATCGCAAAAATCCATATACTAGGTTTTGTGTTATATTGCTTTGTGCCATTATTTGAGATTTGCTTGATGCAAACATCTTGGTCCTGAGTCTGGTTATTTTGCTTGCAATAATTCAGTTCTGTTTGATAAGCAGGATTAGGAGTTGATACGGTGGAAGAAGATATTGAGTTTTTACTAAAACTCAATATCATCACCATTAAAACCGGCAATACTAATGTGAAAACTGCAATTGAAGTTAGTAAAGTTTTTGGAATTTTTTCAAACAACTTCATTTTGGTATTCGCATCATCCTGTTGAGTCTCCGATGCAACATTGTTAGGATTCGGATTATCTTGTTGTCCATTATTTAAGGATGGATTCATTACTCAATAATACCATATTTTAAATAAGCAAAATCTTTATTTAAATTATCGATAAAATCGAAGCTAGCAACCCTTAGAGTGGTATTGTTTTTTATTATTCTATTGGCGATTTCCCTGCCTTTTCTAATTTCATCATCATATATTTTAAGCCTTGTGCCGAGATTATCGCCCTTCCGAGTTCTCTGCTTGAGCCTATGCCCTACTTTTTCATAATCTGCTTCGATCTGATAGACAATCCCACCGGGATAGTGTTTTTGCATTAATCCCATTACTGACTGCCTAAGCATTACTATATTCAATTTTCCTTTTTCTGCTTTTATCTTCTTCAGACCGTATCTGTAAGGAAGCTCAAATAATTGAACGACTTCTATGAATTCATTATTGCTTTCTAATTTGTCGAATTCTTCATCTGATAAAAATATATGTTCATTGAATTTGGAAGTTTCATTTTTTCTTATCGGTCTAGTGGTGTAAGTAGGATGAACTACTAAATCGTCACAATTTTCCATTACATCATTCAAAATTGAAGATTTTCCTACTCCCGATGGCCCTATGATAATCAGTAAATTACTATTTATCATGGTAAATAAAATTACAAATTACTAGAAAAGTATTTATTCAAATCATTCATACTCACGGTATCTTGCGTAGTATCATCTCTTTTGCGTATAGTTACCGTATTATTATCCAAGCTATCGAAGTCTACTACTACACAGTAAGGGGTTCCTATCTCATCCTGACGTCTATATCTTTTACCGATATTTCCATTATCATCCCACATAACAGCACCGTATTTCTTCTTCAGCTCTAGATAAACTTCCCTTGCCTTATCGACAAGCTCTGGCTTATTTTTAAGCAAGGGACTAACACATATTTTTACAGGTGCTAGTTGAACTGGAAACTTAAGATATATTCTCTTATCACCATTAACTTCATCTTCAGTATATGCCTCTGACAACACTGCCATGATAGTCCTCTCTAAACCAAAAGAAGGCTCAATAACATGAGGAATAAACTTCTTATTAGTTCCCTTAACAAGGTACTCCATGGATTTACCGCTGTTTTTATCAATATTTTCTAAATCAAAATTGGTTCTGTAGGCTAGTCCCAGTAATTCTTCTCTACCGATTGGAAATTCGTATTCAAAATCTACAGTTCTTTTGCTGTAATGCGCCCTTTCTGTCTCCTCTACCTCTAATTCATGTATTTTATTCTTATTGAGGCCGAGCAAATCTAGCCAATTGTGTATTTTCTTTATCCACTCTTCAAATTCAGCTTCCCAATTTTCTGGATCAACAAAATATTCAATTTCCATCTGTTCAAATTCTCTCATTCTGAATATAAAATCTCGAGGGCTAATTTCATTCCTGAATGCCTTACCGACTTGAGCTAAACCGAATGGTAAATCGGGATAAATAGTATCGACGACATTCTTGTAATTAGTAAAAATTCCTTGTGCTGTTTCAGGTCTCAAATAGGCTAGTGCGTTATCGTCATCGATTGGACCTACTTGAGTTCTAAACATCATATTGAACTGGCGCTCTTCACCGAAACTATCTTTTGCACCACAATTTGGGCAAGTTTTTTTATCTATCTTGTCAGCTCTAAATCTATTGTGGCATTTCGAACATTCAACCATAGGGTCTGTAAAAGTATCTACGTGACCGCTGGCCTGCCAAACTTTAGGATTCATAATTATTGCAGCGTCTATTCCAAACATATTTTCGGCGTCTTCCACGAATGTCTTCCACCAAAGATTAACTACATTTCGTTTTAGTGCGACTCCTAATGGACCGTAGTCATAAAATCCAGAAATACCACCATATACTTCACTTCCTTGAAATATAAAACCGCGTCTTTTTGCTAAACTTACTATATTTTCTAGTTTATTTTTATCCATGTTGTAACAGATTATAAATCAAACTAGTCCAGCAGTACAGTTTATATATCCAGAGTTACCCTTGAGACATCTCTTACTAGCGAATAAAGTAATTCACAAATAGGCACAATGTCTTTAATGTTCGTCATTTTTGTAGGGGTAAACTGATTGGCTAATTTAAGCACCTTAATGTGTTGAGCAAAATACTTTCCGTTATCATCAGGATAAAATGACATTGATTCTAGGTCAAAACTATACCTGCCTTTTTCAGAATAATCCCCACCATCTTTGTCATTATTTAGATTTGGGGTATGTCCAGTCAACTTAAAAATATTTAGATAGTACCAAATTCTTATTAGATTAATATCTATAATCGAGTTGTCTAGATACTTGAATGAATTTGTTAATAAATCAAACCATTGCTCATCGACTTCATCCTCGGTGACCTTATTTATGACTTTAATAAAATCATATCCCGAATTAGCTCTTTCTAAATCTTTAGATATGTTGCTAAAATGCTGTTTTAGCCTAGCGGTAATTAGTCGATTTATACTACCTCTTCCAGGTATATAAGTAACATCTATAGTGCTAAACAGCTCTATGCTGCCGGCCAATTTAGAATTAACCTTTCTAACCCCTTTAGCCATAAGACTCATTTTTCCCTGATCCGGTGTAATTACCTGGATTATTCTATCTGCCTCTCCATAATTAGTTCTTTTCAAAACAATTGCGGATGACACTAGTTGCTTCATATTTTAGTCTCTGAAAGAATTTCATTTATTTCATTGTATAGCTCACCTAATTTAACTTTAGGTTTATACAAATATTTCACCACCCCTAGTTGGCGCCATGCATTATCGTCCAATGGAAATTCTTTCTTGGGTATCATTGAATATATCAATATTGGTATTTTATGCCACTCTGGGTAACTACGAAATTCATGAATAAAATCTATCCCATTATGATGTTTAAGTTGTATCTCAAGAATAACTAATTCTGGCTCATTTTTATCGGCTAAATTTACTGCTTCCTGGGCACCCTCAGCTATTTGAATATCTAAATCTCTGCCCTGCAAATAATCATGCGCAACTATAGATAATGTTTTATCTGGCTCAATGAGTAGTATTTTTTTCATAATCAAACTAATTGAAGCTGTTGACTGAGAGGAAAGCCAGCCGCTAGACCTTTATTGCCGTGAAATTTACTTGGGCCAAGTTCTAAAGACATAGCTTCTAATATTGATGATGCAACAAAAAATCCGGAACCGTTTATATGTGAAAATTCAGGCATTTTCTGCCTTGATTTCTCAAAATTATTAATTGATTTTTCCCATACGTTTTTATTAATATCTAAATTGTTTGAATAAATGCCGGCCATATTTTTAGGTCCTCTATTATAAACAGCAAAGACTAATGAACTGCGGCGATTATTTTCATTCTTTGAGCTTCCCGTAATTATGGTGTGGGCTATGTTTAGATAGGCCATTTTTATTGCCTCGTAATTTCCCATAACTGGATGAGCAGATTTAACTGAAAGCTCTATATCATAATTATTTGCTGTGGCTAATTTATTTACTTGATGTGCTACGTCATTTAAGACGGCTCCAATCGTAATTGGGCTGAGTTCAATTTCGGTTTGCCTATCACTATACTCAACTCCAAGAATAAAACTTTCAAGTAATTGAATGGCTAGGTCGGCACTACTTTCCATTTTTTTGATATCTGTTTGGTCGATTTTTTGATTTTGCATGTTTAGTTCTGCTAATCTGGAGATTTGAATCAAAGGTAGCCTTAGCTCCTCAGCTATGGACTTCAATAAATATTGATCTACCCCGACTAAACTATTAGTACCTTTCACTTCAACCCCTATTCCAAAATAATTATAGCATCAAATTATATGACACATCATAAACTATTTTTTATATAAAAATTATGGTGAGAATGTTAAATTAGGTAGAATTATATTTTCAAAATCACTCTGGTAATCCGTACCCATAGTAAAAACTTCAATCGTATTTCCTCTTAAAGGAAGAACTACCATCTCACCAGTCTGATTATTTCCAATCTGACCAGTAACCTTTACTCCAACTACGCTAGGAAGCAAAGGTAATGAATATGGAGAAATTTTTGCTTGATTTTGCTGACTCGATGATGTAATCCCACCTAGTACGTCTGAGTACGACTGATTAAGAACTTGTACCCTTAATGCGAATACTGATGACTGTGCACTGATTGAAGGAATGTGTCCTGGACTAAAGTAACCATCTATAGAAGATTGGCCACTGCCCGTATCATCAACATAGGCATTCCAAGTATTCGGATACTTTAAGCTCAACCCACCATATTGAGATGGGCCAGAGTAAGTCCTAAAAGGATTCTTGAGCTGCTCATTATATTTAACAGCGTCTTGCTGTTGAGTAGTTTGTACTGCCTGCTGGACAGCCTGATCGGAAATTGCCTGAACGTTATTTTTGTACTTTTGCCTACCAGAGAAAGCCCAGAAGCTAAACGCAACAAAAATAAGTAGAGTAATTGATAATCCAATAATTACTAAAGCTGAACTATTGCCTCTTTGGTCATTTTTTAATTTCATTTAAGATAATGTTACCCTATAAACATAACAATAATCAAGTACTGGGAAAAAGATAGAAATATTATTTATTATATTTGTAGAGGAAAATTCCGTCTTTTTGTTGAATGATTTTTTTGCTTGGAATTTTAAAAGCAAAACTTACTAGTTTTAAAGGTTTGTATTTATACTCTTCTAGTTTTTGATCTAGCTTACTCATCTGTCGCTTTAATAAGAATGTATATACTGCATCAGCTTGTGGCAATTCTATATTCCAAAAGTTACGACAGTATACTTTTATCTTTTTGCCGTAAGGCAAAGTCCGAATTTTTGATATCACGAATAGCAATGGATTAAGTTCATATCCTATGGCGCTGTATCCTTTTTTTGCTGCAGCAATAAGTATTTTTCCGTCCCCTGATCCGAGCTCAATAAGCGTATCCCCCTTTTTTAATTCCAAAACATCAAATGTTGATTCAATTTGCTTTTTCAAAGTTGGCAAATATGGAGGACCAAATAAAATCACAAAGCTAAAACAAAAAACTACTATTAGAATTAAAAAAATCATCTGCTATTTAGCGTTTATTTTGGTTATTGTGTTCTCGGCATTCTTTAGATAGTCAGTTAATTTATTTATTATCTCTCTACCTCTCTCATATTTAATCAATGATTCATCCACATCAATACTATCACTCTGAAGACTGACCAAGATATTATCCAGTTCATCTTTTAAATCTTTATAATTAACTTCGCTGTTCTTTTTCATTCTATCTCCATTACTTAAGTTCGTTAATAATTACTTTAGCTTCGGAATCATAAAACTGCATATTAATTACGGATCCAATTTTCAGCTGTGTCGCAGATTTAATAAGTGTATCTTCTGACTTTATTATTGAATAGCCCCTTTTTAAAATCTGTTTTGGGTTGAGGGCTTCTATTAAACTTGTCTGATAAACAATTAAGGATAGTGCTTTTTGTATTTTATCCCTAACATCTTTTTCTAGGTTCGTGGAAATTAATAAAATTTCTTTATTGTTCTGAATAAAAATATTCTTCAATAGGTATAGCAATTGATCGTAATTTTTAGTGAAGTTATTGATAGAATCCCGTTTATCAGGAACTAATATTTCTGCCGCGTTGCTAGGTGTACTTGCTCGTTTATCTGCAGCCTTCTCTGCGAGTGAAAAATCTATTTCATGACCAATAGCAACGAGGGTGGTAACCCTACTTCCTGCAACAGCCCTTGTAACTTCTTCGGTACTAAAAGCCCATAAATCTTCGCTGGAACCACCTCCTCTAGTTATGACCAAAACATCTGGCGCATCAGAAAGCTCATTAAAGTATTTTATTGCTGAACATATTTCACCTGGGGCTTTTTCACCTTGCACTAAAACACTGTATAGAACTATTTCTAAACCCACCCATCGTGAATTGATGATTTTTATAAAGTCAGCATAAGCTGCTGATTCGGAAGAAGTGATAAGTCCGATTTTTTTAGGAGGATAAGACAATGGGCGTTTTCTTTTGTCGTCGAATAATCCTTCAGCTAGCAATTTCTTTTCAAGTAAATCGATTGCTTTTTTTATCGTTCCCTCGCCGACCGGCTGGAATGATGAAACATTAAAACTAAAGCCATAGTTAGTATGTAGTTTAGGCTGGCCAATAACTTTGATCATCATCCCGTCTTCTACCGGGAAGGATAACTTGTATACGCTCGTAAAACATCTAATGCTAGAATTTTCGTCCTTGAGATCAAAATAAACCCAGGTACCCTTACTGATTTTAAAATTAGCAACTTCACCAACAACAGAAATGATTGGATATGCGAATTCAAATGTTTGATTGATCGAATCAACAAACTGACTAACGCTTAATTCAACTAGCTCCATCTAAAGATCCGCCTACATCAAACTTAGATCTTCTGTTCCAAAGGAAATAACCTGGAGGAAGCTGTATTAAAGTATTTAATACTCTGTACATAATCGTAACCGAAAGACTTAAATTGGCCGGAATTCCAGCTGCTACCATAACTGCCACCATCATCGCTTCATATACACCAATTCCACCAGGTAAAACTGCGATTAGTCCTGCAAAGTTAGCGATTGCATAGGCTAAGATAATAGCTCCAGGATTTACCCAGTGACCAAAAGCTAAATAAACTACATAAATTGAAAGCAATTCAGAAATATTATTTAGGAAGCCATAATAAAGCGGTGTCTTTAATTCTTTTTTCTTCGATCTCAAAATATTGTAATTATGATGAAAATCTACAAAAACTTCTTTAGCTTTTTCTAAATTAATTACTTCTGGATGCTTCGGAAGTACTATGCTAACAATTCTATTTAATATCCTGGTTAAATAAGTAAAAGTAGAAGTAATTCGAGTCTGACTGCCAATTATATAAATAAATAGAAATATTCCAACAATAATAATAGCTGATGAAAATGATGCCACGAATATTACAAATTGGTTAACATTACCATGAATTGCTAGCATGAATAAGCCAAGCAAAACCAGGAACTGGAAGGAAACAAAGATCATAGCAAGCTTCATGACATATGTGAATGTCGCTCTACCTAAACTAATATCTGCAGACCTAACCCTAGCCGCAAAGTAAGATGCGCCTGATACTCCCCCACTTGGAAAAACATTATTAACAAAATTTAACTCTAGTGACAATACATACAAACGTGTAGCCTTCAGCTTACTGCCCAAAAGACTAAAAATGGATTGGAATAACCTAGATTGAGCATAATAATTCCATGCCTGTATCGGTATCATAAGTAGAAGCCATGTCGCATTAACATGCTTCAAATTATCGAATGTTTGAGCCAACTGATGTCGAAGTGCTATTGCAAGAATTATAAGAGCAACAATAGTTAAATAATTAATTATTAATTTCCAACGCTTTTTCAATAAATTTTTTTCACCCATAATATGTTTTTTATTATACCTAAAAAACCGTTTAAGGCGCTATACTTATTATAATGAAGAGTTTATTGCTACTTGGAAGACAGAAAGATATCGCACTTGCAGAACTTGAGAGTCTATATGGAAATGAAAATTTCGATATGATTTCTGAGGACATTGTCGGCTCTATTCTTGATGATAAAGATATAGATTTCAATAGGCTAGGTGGAAGCATAAAATTAGCAAAAATATTATCAACTCTACCATTTAGTGACTGGGTTCAAGTTGAGAGATATATGGAAGAAAACATCATATCGATAACCGGCTCCCCCCATGAAGGTAAATTACAATTAGGTTTTAGCACTTTTGGCTTCAACATAAGAACAGACCAATTGAAAAAACTCAGCTTAAACGCAAAAAGAAAACTTAGAAACATTGAGCAATCTGTCAGAATGATACCTAATCAATCATTACAGTTAAATAGTGCTCAAATACTCCACAATAAACTAACTGGACCCAGAGGCATGGAGATAATACTAATAAGAACTCGCGAAGGCTGCATTATTGGTCAAACTGTACAAGAACAAAACATTGATGCCTACTCACAACGAGACTATAACCGTCCATTTAGAGATGCGAGGGTTGGGATGCTTCCGCCAAAGCTTGCCCAAATACTTATAAATCTTGCCAATCCAAAAGAAAATAGCACTATTCTTGATCCTTTTTGCGGAACAGGTGTATTGCTTCAAGAAGCCCTATTGGATGGTTTTAAAGCATATGGAACAGACATCGAGCCACGAATGATTGAATACTCCAAAGGTAACCTTGATTGGCTAAAAGGAATATATCAAATAAAGTCTGATTCAGTTGTTGATATTGGTGACGCTCTTGACTATGAATGGGATAATTTTGATGCCGTTGCTTGTGAAACTTATTTAGGGCAAGCCTATAGCACATATCCAGATTCACAGCGCTTAAAAACTAATATTCAGAATTGCGATACCATCATAAAAAAATTCCTCAGAAATATACATGATCAATTACCTATGCATGGAAAAATGGTTCTAGCATTACCAGCCTGGGAAGACAGAATAAATAGAAACTTTATTACCCTTCCCCTTCTTGACCAACTCTATGATTTGGGATATAATCAATTAAGTTTTTCAATTATTAATAACAATAATTTGTTTTATCATCGTCAAGGGCAAATAGTTGCTCGGCAAATAATAGTTTTAACTAGGAATTAATACATATGTCACACGTCAAAGCTGGTGGAGCAGCAAAAAATACCAGAGATAGCCAAGGAAAAAGACTTGGTGTTAAGCTTTATGCTGGTCAAAAAGTAACAGTAGGTCAAATTATCGTTAGACAAGTTGGACTTACGAAAAGAGCCGGTAAAGGCACTATGCTAAGCCGCAATTACACAATTCACGCTGCTAAAGATGGCGTAGTTGGTTTTAGAACTCGTAAAATCACTAGATTTACTGGTCGTTCAGTTCGAAGAACTGAAGTCTTTGTAGACTAATTTATACCAATTTCTCAATTCTCTTGATGACTTCGCTTGTAGATATTTGAGATTTTACTAAATAGTCATCGGCACCTAAGTCATTAGCTTTTTTCTGATCTGATTCCTGCCCTAGCGCAGTTAGCATCATCACTTTAATCTGAGCAGTGGCTGGCGTATTTTTTAAAATATCTAAAACATCGAATCCGGAAATCTTAGGCATCATAACATCAAGCACTATTAGATCAGGGTGGAATTCAACTGCAGCAGCAAGCGCATCCTCACCATTATCAACCCTTCTTACATCAAAACCCTCGCTAGTTAATCTATTTAAGTAGACATCGGCTAGCGCATTATCGTCCTCGACTAGCAGGATCTTTTTTTTATTTTCGGAATCTTTATAATTCGTTTCCATTAAGTATAACCTATATGAATTTAACTGTTATTGCAATATGCTCTTAATGAAACCATTGAACATTGGGTGAACTCGGTTGGGCCTTGATGTGAATTCTGGATGAAATTGGCTAGCTAAGAAGAATTTATGTTCGGGTGCTTCTATAATCTCAACCAGCTTCCCATTCGGGGATAAACCAGTGGCTCTAATGCCCCATTGCTCATATTCAGCTCTATATGCGTTATTGCATTCATATCTGTGCCTATGCCTCTCTAAAATCATCTTACTCGCATATAGCTTTGATGCCAAAGAACCTTTTTCTAGCTCGCAAGGGTAGTTGCCGAGTCGCATTGAACCACCCGTGTTCTCCTTACCTTTTTGTCCAGTCATTGTTGAAACAACTAAATTCTTAGATCTAGGGTTAAATTCTTCACTATTGGCATCTTCAATTCCATAATTCCTAGCTGCGGCAATGACTGCTACCTGAAGACCTAAACAGAGTCCCAAATAAGGCAAGTTATTATTAAGCGAGAATTGAGCAGCGGCTATCTTTCCTTCAACTCCTCTACCTCCGAACCCTCCCGGAACAACTATGCCGTCCACACCCTTCAGTAAACTCTCACATTTATTTTTCTTCGTTAGGAGTTCAGCGTCTATCCACTTTATATCTACAGAACAGTTATTGGTCCATGCTGCGGTTCTTAATGCTTCAAAAACAGACATATAAGTATCGGCGTTATCTAAGTACTTAGCAACCAATCCAACTGTAATTTTTTTATCGTATTTAGTAAGCGCCTTAGTGACAACTTTTTCCCATGGCTTAATATTTATTTTCTTATTTTTAAGAGATAGTTTTTTTATTATTTCATTAATAAGTCCAGTATTCTCTAGGGTAAGAGGCACTTTATATATAGTACTTTCATTAGGTACTAGAGCAATTGCACTTTCACTAATGCCACAGAACATACTTAGCTTCTTTTTAATTGATTCCTGGGATGGCGACTCACTCCTAGCGACCAAAATGTCTGGAATGATACCTAGGCTTCTTAAATCTCTTACTGAATTTTGAGCAGGCTTAGTTTTTATTTCCTGAGACGCTCCTAAATATGGCAAATAAACTACATGTACATATGCACAGTTTTCCCTACCAGCACGTAAGCTAAATTCTCTAATTGCCTCAATGAAACTAAGTGATTCGTAGTCTCCAACGGTACCACCGATTTCTACGATATGAACATCAAAGCCACTACCCGCAGCTTCTATGTAATCCTGTATTTTACCAGTAACATGGGGAATAATCTGTACTGAATGACCACCAGACTTTCCGTCTCTTTCATCCTGAATAACATTCATGAGAACCCTACCACTCATTAGGCTACTAGACTGGGTTAATTCTTGATCCAAAAATCTTTCATAATGTCCAAGATCCAGATCGGTCTCTGCGCCATCTTTAGTTACAAAGCATTCACCGTGCTCTCTAGGATTGAGAGTACCTGCATCGATATTTAAATAAGGGTCGCATTTTTGAATGTTGACCTTTAATCCTCTGGCCTTTAATAGATTTCCGATCGAGGCGGCCGTGATACCCTTGCCAAGTCCTGACAAGACGCCACCCGTTACAAAAATATACTTAGTCGGCCTACTCATCACCGCTTGTTACCTCTTTTTATTGATTAGATACTACCTTATTTCAAGTTACTAAGGCAAGTTTTTTATTGATTTTGAAGAATTTGCTTAGCTGTATCTAACTGTGAATCCGTACCCGCACTAACCTGATCTTTTGTATTAGTTACGTTTTTATCTGGAGTTATTCCGACATGCTGAATGTTTTTTCCATTGGGTCGGTACCATTTAGCAACGGTTATTTTTGCTTCTGCTCCACCACTAAGATTGAATATTTGCTGGACGACTCCCTTTCCGAAAGATTTTTCACCCACAATTGTTGCAGCATTATTATCGTGTAGCGCTCCGGCAGTTATTTCGCTCGCACTTGCACTTCCGCCGTCTACCAAAACTACGGTTGGAATACCATTCAATATATTGTTAGCTCCATCCGCTGTATATGTGTTAATTACTTGGTTGCCTTTTTTCTCTTGCATAATCATCTGGCCGCTCTTAAGCCATAGATTACAAACTCCAACCGCAGCGTCAACTAGCCCTCCCGGATTACCTCTTAAATCTAGCACAATTCCTTTAACATTTTGGCTCTTGAATTGCTGTGCCGCTTTAGTGGCAAGACTGTTAGTATCTTGAGTAAATTGATTAATAGATATATAGCCGATATTTCCATCTAGAGTTTTACTTTTAACGCTTGGTAATGTAATTTTCTCTCTTTTTATATTAAACGTAAGCTGCTGATTACCACCTCTGATAATATCGAGCTTTACGTTTGTGTTAGCAGGTCCACGAATCTTACCAACTGCAGTATCAACACTCATTGCTGAAGTGCTCTCACCGTTTATGGCAGTTATTATGTCTTTAGCATGAAGACCGGCCTTATCTGCAGGAAATCCTGATATAGGCGAAACAATTATAATCTGGTTATTATCATTCTTGCCCATTTCGGCTCCAATTCCGCTGAAGGATTCATTCAACTGATTATTGAAGTCAGTAGTCTGTGAAGGACTAAAATACTCGGTGTATGGATCATTTGTAGAATTTGCCAATCCAGTTTTGAGTCCATCCAAAACCTGGCTATTGTTTAGTTTCCCGTCATAATTATTTCTAAGTAATTCGTAAAGCTGATTAACTGAGCTGTAGTCAATTTTTGAACTTAATTGCTCATTCAAAGGCTTGCCAGTGCCTAGTCCTATATTTCCATTTCCTACATTTACTCCCAGCAAATAAACTATGACAAAAGTTAATAAGATCATGATTTTAGAAAAATGAATTTTTTTGGTAATTTTCTGAAAATTAAAACTATGTTTTTTTGACACCTAATCGGCTCCCCTCTTTTACTTATATTTTAATTATAGACAATTCGAAGATAATTCACTAAAAGTTTAATGAATAAAGTAATAGCCGGAATATGTACGTTCTTTCACGTAAAACTTACCATCAAGATAGGTATTCATTTCAAAAGTTACAATTGAACCATCGGGAACAACCCTTCCACCATATTTTTCGCCAGGTACGGCAACAACTATCATTACGTGCCCCCATTGCCCGCTTGTCTTAACCGCAATAGCTCCATCTTCAGGTGTTTGATCTACTGGTCTGTTAGCGGTATATATCCAATATTTTGCATCTCCGTTTACGTATAGGGACTTGCCTTCAATGCTCGTGAAATACCAATATGCGAAGGATGTACATTCTCGGTTAGGGAATCCCCCAGAAGTTATGACTGAGTCCTCGTAGGCATTACACCATGGCATTGGATATCCGCCATTGCCCTGGCCTTGTCCAGCATCACATGCCCCACCAGCGCCAGCACTATTCGGTGGAATGATATTACCTGAACCTGCGGCGTTTAAAATAGCTTGCTGTGCTCTCAATGTTGCAATCTGTGAAGAATTGCTCTTGATTTGCTGGTTGAAGGTGTCTTGTTGGCTCTGATTATATCCCAGCATTGACTGTTGTTTTTGCTGGTCACTAGCAAGTTGAGCATTTTGCTCTTGCTGAACCTTAAGAGTCTGTTGAACCTGAGCTTTTTGAGTGTTTAATTGGTTCTGTAATAGAGCTATGTCTGTTAATGTTTTTTGGATTTTACCCTCAACTGCCTTGTGATATGTTTGTTGGTCAACGAAAACATTCATATTCTTGCTAGAAGCTAACTGTTCAATAGTACTTACTGAACCTCCAACATAAATTGCTCTAACATTTGAAGCTAATACTGTTTTTTGGTAATCCAGGTCAGCCTGAGCTTTAGCTATCTTTGTTTGTAGGTCAGCAATACTTTGCTGACTTGCATTAATAGCTCCCTGAATGGCGTTAACCCTTCCTTGTAAAATGTTTATTGCATCTTGAAAACTTTTCGCCTGATTTTGAAGCGAATCAACATTGCTCTGAACGACAGCATTTTGATTCTGTAAATTATTGATTTGTTGCTGAAGCGTATCAGCTCTTACGAGTGGAGCAGATATCAAAATTAATCCACCAAGAATAAAAAATGAAACGCTACGATTAAATTTTATTTTTTTGATATGTTTTTTCATGTTTATTTCAGCATAGTTATACTATTAAATAATAGCATAACCTCTTTATTTGTGTAAATGACGAACTTATTATTTAGATGTACGTAGCTTCAGATATCTTGCAGTAGCAATAATAGAGAATAAGGCCCCGAGGCTAAATCCTAAGATAATTTGAACTAACAGAATAAACCAAATATATTTATTGAAGTATTTGGAAGCATATCCTATGTCTAATAAGCCAAGGCTACTCGCCTCTAGAGCTGATGAGAAAATTGAAAACATAATCTTCACTACTCCAACCGATACTAATGCTGAAATAACTCCATAGAATGAAGCTTCAACAACAAAAGGCCCTCTGATGTACCAAGGTTTGGCGCCCAATAGTCTCATTATAGTAATCTCGTCTTTTCGGTTAAAAATAGCCATCCGCAAAGTATTAAATATTATCATTGCTGAAACTAGGGCAAAAACCCCTATGCCAATTAATCCGGCCTCTCTTAAGACTTTTGTAGCTTTTGCTATACGATCAATAGCCTGTTTTCTGTCTCCTGAATAAGAAGTTCCAAGCTGAGAATCCTGAAGTGCTAGATATTGTTTCTGATTGATAAAGTTCTTGATGTCTTGAATTTTATTAATATCATAAGGCGTAATATTAATACTCGCAGGCAACGGATTACCTGTTTCATCGACAGCCTTCAATAAGTTTTGATTGTTGGCATTTTGAGCTTTATAAATAGCCAATGCTTCGTCCTTGGATATGTACTCGACTTTTTTAACGTTTGGGAAACTTTTCAGGCTCTTCTCAAAACCATTAAGTTGCTGAGTGCTCGTTTTGTCGGAAAGATATACGGTAATATTAATCTTATTACTTATCTGATTAATCGTATTACTAAAAGTAATATTTGCTATGTAAAGAAAAAGAGTTATGAACAAAGTCACCGACATTACTGCTATAGCTGGCAAAGCTAAAGAAAGATTCCTAAAAAAGTTTACGAAACCAGATTTGATGACCCTACTAAATGTTATCCATGATCTTTTCATAGTCTATAGCTCGCATTGGTTCTATCACTAGCAATTTTACCGTTTTCTATAACAACAACTCGTCTTTTTAGCTTATTTACAATCTCCTGATTATGAGTGGTCAGCAAAACTGTAGTTCCAAATTTATTAATTTTCTCCAGAACCTTAATTACATCCCATGCATATTTAGGATCAAGATTTCCTGTAGGCTCATCAGCAATTAAAATTTTAGGCTGCCTAACAATAGCTCGGGCGATAGCTACTCTTTGCCTCTCACCACCGGATAGCTCGTATGGCATATTATTAGCTTTATTCTTTAGGTTAACTATATCTAAAACTTTAGGCACAGTATTTTGAATTTCTTTGTTGCCCATACCAACTATCTCTAAAGCAAACGCTACGTTCTCAAAAACAGTTCGGTTGGGGAGTAATTTAAAATCCTGAAAAACAACTCCTATTTTCCTTCTTAAAAGCGGTATGTCTTTATCTTTTAGTTTATCGTAATCAATTCCACCAACAACAATCTTGCCTGAAGTTGGCTTTTCTTCTCTAGTTAATAATCTCAATAGGGTTGTTTTGCCGGCACCACTTTGGCCAACTACAATTACAAACTCCTTAGGCTCAATGTGAAGATTTATCCTATCCAGTGCTGTTGCTTTTCTATTGTATATTTTTGATACTCTGTCTAACAAAATCATATTATGAATCTATTATAGCAAAAGCGCTTTTATACTTGAACTAGATTAGTAATTTATTTTTATTCGTGATCAATGAATGCTTCAATTAGCTGATTGATATTTCCGTCCAAAACTGAGTCGACATCGCTGGTTTCAAAGTTTGTTCTCAAGTCTTTAACCATCTTATAGGGATGAAGAACATATGATCGTATTTGACTTCCCCACTCTGCAGATTGATTTGGTCCTTTTAGATCAGATAAATTATCTTTATGCTGTTCAATTTGTAATTGAACTAGCTTTGATCTAATTATTGTCATTGCTACTTCTTTATTTTGCGCTTGGCTTCTTTCATTCTGAATAGCAACATTAATTCCTGTTGGAATATGGGTAATTCTCACTGCGGAATCTGTAGTATTCACTGATTGACCACCGTGTCCGCCTGCCCTATAAACATCAATCTTTAAGTCCTTAGGATCAATCTCCAATTTTTCAGGCTGGTTTATCTCGGGTAGAACTTCCACCTTTGCAAAACTAGTCTCCCTAAGATTATTAGAGTTAAAAGGGCTTAGCCTTACTAGTCTATGGACTCCGTGCTCACCTTTGAGGCGACCGTATACATCTGTGCCCTTTATTTCTATTGTTACGCTCTTTAGACCTGCTTCTTCACCTGGTGATTCATTAATTACAGTAATCTTTCCTTTTTCCTGATCGGCCCATCGGGTATACATTCTGAGTAACATTTGTGTCCAGTCTTGAGCGTCAGTACCACCCGCTCCGGCAAAAATACTAACTATGGCATTGCTAGAATCATACGGACCCGACAGCCTAGTCAAGAGTCTTAAGTCGTTAATATTATTTCTTATACTATTTATAAGCTCGGTTATATCGTTCTCAATTTTATTATCATTTAACTCTATCAATTCTTTAAGATATTCAGAATCTCCAAGTATATTGTTCCATGGCTCAATCTTTCTCTGTATGTCAGCTATTTCCTGCATAACAATCTGAGCATGCTGTGAATCTTTCCAAAAATCACTTTTTAGAGATTCTTCAGTCGAAATATTTAGCTTTTCCTTAAGTGCAAAATAATCAATCTTATCTAATGATTTATTTATTTCGTCGGACAATTCATCAGATATTTTTAGTAATTTATCCATGTTTTTCTATTTTAATCGCCAGAGACTTTTGAGTTGATTCCTGAGTTCAAGAGCAACTTCTTCATTTATGTTTCCGAGTATCCCTAGGCCCCATATTCCATCTTCGAACATAGCTCGTGAGACGGCTATAATTGTGTCTTTTTCTATTTTCTTTATTCTATCTGGTACTTGGTAATAATCCTCGATGACGCCATCAAAGAAATACCTATTAGAATATCCTGACATAATTCCGGCAACTGTTTGAGCACTTCTCTGGAATCTACCTAGGGAATATTGCTTAGCTTCTGCCACATCATCGTTGGCGAGCTCTCCATTAAAAACTTTAGTAAGTTCTTCTTTAATAATCTCAAATAATGGCCCGATATTTTCTTGCATAACTTGGGTTCCAAACCACCAATTAGAGCTCTTATAAGACTGACCGTAGCCCGAGTTCATCCCGTAGACTAAGCCTCGTTCTCTAGCAGTTCCAAGTATCTTAGAATAGAGAGTTTCGGTGAGCATCGTATTAGCAAGTCCAAGAGCATCGGCTTCTGTGTCTGTAAGTTTTCTCTTTAGGAAACTATCTATATAAAAATATACCGTGTCTACTGAAGTGTTCTTAATAAATAAAGGCGAAGTTAATTTTTTTGGTACTTCATGAGGCAACTTCGGTCTCCCACTCCCCTTAGGTAAGTCTAGGCTTTCTATTAGTGCTTTAACGATTTTCTGCCGATTAGGAGTTATCTTACCCGCTATTACAAACCTCAAGTTGGTAAGTGTATGGGTTTTATTATAATGGTCCCAGATATCTGCTAACTTAACATTTTTCATTAGCTTAAGTCTTTCTTGATCAGTCTTAGCAACATAGCCATATTTCTCTTTCAGAGCTAAGCTAAGATATCTAAAATGATTATTTGATCTTGAGGCAAGTTCTTCCTTGACGTTACCTGATTCTGCAACAAATTCATCTTCAAGGAAAAGTGGCTTACTTATAGATACCAGTAATAAGTGAAGAATTCTTTCCCATTCGAAATCTGCACATTCTGCTTCATAGGTAATATCATAGGCGTTTGTTGATGCGTTATTATAGGCTCCATTTTTTTCAAATTCTGCCTGGAACGCTCGTGCCTTAGGTATGAATTGATTTGCGCCTAACAATAAGTGCTCCATCAAATGTGGCGTTTCCCACTTACTGTCTTCAACAAGATATTCACCCGCCCTGAAACTCAACTCAAAAGTCATTACGCTTGCATCAGGAACGTTTATTAATAGTCCCTCTGCTCCGCTATCTAGTTTTAATTGGCTTACAGTATGCTTCATTAATTCACTATTTTCTTTTACGGCCTTTTAGTTTTCTTTGCCGTTCAGCTTTTCGAGTCTTCTTTTTGTCAGTTTGTTTCTTTTTCACTTCCTCAATCTCAGATTTCTTTGAAACAAAATCTTCTTCTCCAAAATCTTCCGCAGTAGTAATTTTGTCTGCGTTAGATACTGAATTTCTAGCTGCCCTGGTGAGCTCCGTGTCCATTGGTTTTTCTGCAATATTAGGCTCTGCATGGAATAAGGATGCTACGATATCGTGCCTCAAAACTGATTGCATTGATTGGAAGATTATCTGTGATTGTCTTCGATATTCCACTAAAGGATCTCGTTGACCAACACTCATCCAATGAATTCCTTCTCTTAGGTGATCCATGTTTTCTAAATGCTGCATCCATAAATTATCTAGTACTTGGAGATACACTTCTCTCTCTATTTTTCGCATTATATCTTTGCCAAATGCAGTTTCACGGCCATCGTAAATTTCAAATGCTTCGTTAAGTAATGTTATGCCAAATTTATCGGGGCTAGAAGTAAATACTCTTTCCATGCTTTCTGGAGAAAGTGGCAGAACTTCATTTATAACTGACTTATGATCATCAACTGAATCAAACTTTAATTCAGATAGTGCCTTCATTTGCTCTTCGACAATGATCTTAACTCGTTTACTGATGTCTGAGGCTATGAGAATTTCATTCCTCATACTATAGACAGCTTTTCTATGCCTGTTCATGACGTCATCGTATTGAACAACGTTTTTTCTTTGATCAAAGTGAAAACCCTCTACTTTTTTCTGGGCACCCTCTAAGCTCTTCGAAATTAATCTATTTTCAATAGGAGTATCATCATCTACCTTCAACCTGCTCATGAGGCCAGCGATTCTATCACCTCCAAAAATTCTCATTAAATCATCTTCTGTACTGACGAAAAATTGAGTCAAACCAGGATCTCCCTGTCTACCGGACCTACCTCTTAACTGATTGTCAATTCTTCTACTCTCGTGTCTTTCAGAACCAAGAACAAATAGCCCCCCAAGTTCTTTTACTCCTTCTCCGAGAACAATATCAGTACCTCTACCGGCAATATTCGTAGCTAGAGTTACGGCACTCTTTTCACCAGCTTTAGCAATAATTTGAGCTTCTTTTTCGTTATTTTTAGCATTAAGTATCTTGTGAGGAACACCTGCTTTAGTTAAGGCAGCACTAAGCATTTCATTTTTTTCAATTGACACAGTACCTATGAGTACAGGCTGTCCTTTTTCATAGCAAACTCTTACTTCTTTGGCGATTGCCGAAAATTTACCTTTTTCGCTCTTATAAATCCTATCTGGTCTATCGATTCTATTAATAATCCTATTGGAAGGAATTTCAACTACATCTAATTTATATATCTGATGAAATTCTTCACTTTCAGTCAAAGCCGTACCGGTCATACCACCAAGTTTTTCATAGAGCCTGAATAAATTCTGAAATGATATTGAAGCTAATGTCATAGACTCTTGTTGTACCTCAACATTTTCTTTAGCTTCTATTGCTTGGTGCAAACCTTCATTGTAGCGTCTACCTTTTAGGAGCCTTCCGGTGAACTCATCTACGATGACAATTTCACCTTCTTTTGTAACAACATAGTCCTTATCTCTTTTGAATAGAGCATGGGCTTTCAAAGCTTGTTCTAGGTGATATATAGTCCTGATATTATCTGAGGAATAAAGATTATCTACGCCAAGTATAGATTGAATTTTCTCAATTCCTTGATCGGTTAGAATAACTGTCTTTCTTTTTTCATCAGTTTCATAATGGTCTTCTGCATTCAATTGCTTAGCAACCTTAGAGAACTGCGAATAAGCATTTGCACTAGTTACGGATGGTGCGGAAATAATTAAAGGTGTCCTGGCCTCATCAATTAGAATCGAGTCAACCTCGTCAACAATGGCGTAATGTAAATCTCGTTGTCTTAGCTGGTCGGTTTCCCTAACCATGTTATCTCTTAAATAATCGAACCCAAACTCATTGTTGGTTCCATAAGTAATATCGGCTTTATAGGCTTCTTGTCGAGATATAGGCCTAAGATGCTTGAATCTATCATCGCTGTGATCCTTGTTAATGTATTCACTATCGAAAATAAATGATTCATCGGGAATAATAACAGCTGTAGTTAATCCAAGAAAACTATATACCTGGGCCATCCATCCAGCATCTCTTTGAGCTAAATAGTCATTAACCGTTACTACATGTACACCTTTTTCAGTCAGAGCATTTAGAAAGACAGGTAATGTAGCGACGAGTGTCTTACCTTCACCAGTTTTCATTTCTGCGACATTACCCTCATGTAGCACCATTCCACCGATTAGCTGAACATCAAAATGCCTTTGACCAAGAGTTCTTGTGGCGGCTTCTCTAACTAATGCAAATGCATCCGGCAATATCTGATCTAGACTTTCTTTAACTAATCTATCTTTCAATAATTTAGTCTGCTTTTTTAACTGAACATCATTCATTTTAGAATATTTTTCGGCAAGCAAATCTATATCTTTGACTCGTTTTCTAAGTCGCTTAACTGTTTTTATCTGAGGGTCACCAAGTACACGCTTAATTATTTTTTTCACTGAATACTCCACTAGTTTTTTCCAATAAATATATTGTAGCTTGTTATTTGGAAAAATGCGACTATAAAAAAACTGATTAACAGATTAAATTTGGTTTTTTGATTTATTTCTTAGCAAATTTATTTTATGTCTTATTCCTGAAGTCCCATGTAGCTCTTTGTATTTTAATATTTGATTCTTTAATTTGGCCTCAACTATATCAATAGCTGCATAAATGTTCAGGGTGGATTCTTTAGTAATTATGACTTCATTCGGCAATGTCATCTTAACTTCACATGTTAAAGTTCTTTTATTCTTAGCCTTAGATTCTTTTAGCCAGATTTCTGCCCGAACACTTTCTCTCACGTGTTTTGACATATATTTGTCCAAATTTGCAATTTTCTTTATTGCATACTTATTTAAGTCCTCGTCAACTTCTAAATGGACTCCATTAACTGTTATTTTTTCAATCATATTTTTTCCATTCCACCCAGATAATTTTTTAATACATCAGGGACTAATATTTCCCCTTCTTCATTCTGATAATTCTCCATTATTGCCGCTAGTATTCTTGAGAAAGCAAATACCGTAGCATCGTTCGTGTGGACTAACTCAGTTGTATTATCAGATTTTCTATACCTAGTCTTAAGAGAACGAGCTTGGTAATCAGTCATATAATCGGCACTGTGAGTTTCGCGATATTTCTTTTGACCAGGGAACCATACTTCTATGTCCATACCCTTAGCGTTTGGCTTGCCTATATCAGCAGTACATTTTTCAAGTAGTTGGTATGGTAGATTAAGCGCATTAACAAAATACTCTTCAATAGCTACCATCAATTTATGTTCTTCGAGTCCAGTTTCTGGGCTAGAGAATACTTCCATCTCTAGTTTATCAAATTGGTGGAGCCTTATGATGCCTTCTGTATCTTTGCCATAAGAGCCGGCTTCTCTTCTGTATGATGTTGCATAGCCTAGATATCTAATGGGTAGTTGTTTTTCTGGTAAAATTTCATTCTGGTACATATTGCATAGACTGTGTTCTGCGCTAGCATTCATCCACATGTCATCATCCGCTAATTTATAGGTTACTTCTTCGGCGTCAAGTCTGGTTGTTGCGTGATATGAAGAAGTATTAACAATTCCTGGAGGTAACACTGGTACGAATGGCTTTGAGGAAATACTTAAATTATTTTCAGCAATTAATTGTTTAATAAATTCTTCGTCAGTAAGCTTATCCATAACCCAATTTATTATCGCGAATTGAAGACGGACTAATCCACCTTTTAAGTACACAAATCTAGATCCGGCAACCTTGGTAGCCCTGGTTTTATCGATAAGGCTATCTTCTTCTGCTAATTCCCAATGGTTTTTAGCTTCAAAATTCAATTGATTTGGCTCTATCTTCTTTATGACCTGGTTATCATCTTCACTCAATCCCAAAGGAACCATACTTAAAGGCATATTTGGCACGCCCAAAAGAATAACGTTTAATTGTTTTTTTAATTCGCTTAGTTCAGTCTCCATAGATGATGCTTGATCCTTTAGGGATCTTCCCTGCTCTATTTGCTCCTGGCTCGGCGTAGAATTGGAAAACTGAGAAGCAAGCTGATTTCTTTGCTTGAGAACTTCTTCCATGGCAGGAATTTTACTTCTTATTTGATCATCAAGATTAATAATTCTGTCGACATCAACCTGATATCCTTTTTGTTCAGATTTTTCCTTAACAAGGTCTTTGTTGTCACGAATAAATTGAATATCTATCATATAATCCTAATTATACTATTTAACCTTCTTATTTTTAATTAAATAATTGAGCGTCAGTTCCGTTCTGGATTTAGCGTACTCACAATACTGGCAATCCTTACCTGACAAAGGCATATCTTCCTGTTCTAAACATTCTTTAATTTTTTTAATTGTTTTTGGAATCCATGAGTCATTACCCTCATAAGCAATCACCTTAGTTCTGAATTCGACACGATCATTGAAGCTATCCAAATCCAAGCGCCCATTTGTATAAACAAAGTATCCTGTATTGTTAACCTTGAAGTCATTATTTCTGAGCAACCATTGATAAACTTCCATTTGTCTCTTATATGAAATTTGCCATGGGGCATCTAAGCTGACTTCAGTTTTCTTCGCTGTAGCCTTATAATCAACAACCATCAACTCGCCACTTTTATTTACCCAAACATCATCAATAGCACCGAAAATTAGTAAGTTAGTATCTTTGTCTAAGTACTGCACTCCATAGAAGTTCTCTCGCCACTTATCTAAATCATCATGGGCATAAGGAATGGCGTCAACTTCGAATTCAATCATTAGAGGATGGGCCTTTTTATCAATCCTGTATTTATCAAATTCCTTTTTAAAAAGCTCGTCAACGGCCTTGTTAATCTGAAATGGTGGAGTATCAGGTTTTGATATTTTAAGCCTTCTATCGATCCAGAAACACCTTGGACAGTTAACAAAGTCTTCTATTTTACTCCTACTTATCTTATATGGGGTAGTTTGACCGGGCTTATAGGGTGCCGTTCTATATCTCTTATACGGAGTAAATGCCATTAAGGCATTATAGCAGTTATCGGTAGAGAAACTTGATTATATCTTGGGGTTTATCGGCGACTAAATCAGGATTTTCTTTATTCATGATAGTTTTACCATTATATCCCCACGTAACACCAATGGAATAAATTCCGGCTTTTTTTGCAGCTTTAATATCCCTAACCTCATCACCAACATAATATGTTTCTGAGTAATTTAATTTATTCTTCTCTATGACTTTTTTGAGGGCCTTAGCCTTGCCTAATATTCCAACACCGCCATAAACTCTTCTGAACTTATCTCTTGAGGCCTTGAGCCTTAAATACTTGTTGATATTTCTTGAGCTATTCGAGCTCAAGATAAATAAACGAGCGTTATGTTTTTCTAGATCATCTATTAATTGAAAAACTCCAGGTATAGCATCGAGTTTATCGATATTTTTATTCATCTCCATGCGGCCCCTAATGATTAATGCTGGAACCTTCCATGGCCTAATTCTCAATTCCTCAATAACTCCAGTAATTGGCATATTTCTTAATTTATCCTTATCGATATTCTTCAAATGCTCGCTTTTTGGATACCAATTTTCATACATATTAATTACAAAGTCTAAACTGTCGACAATTGTGCCGTCAAAATCAAATATAACGTTTTTCATAATTTACTAGGGTCTTAAAATTCCGAAGAATACTTGCCAAGCCAATAGTGTTTTAGCGACTAGGCTCAAAATCATATACATTTTTTCACCGAAAAGGTAGTCTTTCCAGGGTCCAATCTTTTTATACTGTAGGTACATGTTGATTGCAAAACAGTTAAAGCTTACAAAGATTGTGCCATATATAAAGTAGACAAAAGTAGGTATGCCACCGCCGCCGTATAATTCAACTCCAACCGTGTATATAACGAAAACAATCCATGGAATAATCCCTGCTATACAGCCAATGATGTAGCTTATCCAATTAACAGTTTTAGACTTCTGATTATGAATTTCCATTACTAGTCCCAACAAATTCATAATAGCAATTAGGCCGAAGATCATAATTAAGCTTGATATATCTGTAATGCCAGTTAGGTAGCTTATTGCTACCATCATGGTGCTTGCGCTCAAGGAATATTCAAACCACCTAAACTTATTAATTCCATTTTTGAGATCTGATTCATATCTCTTTCTGAAGTAGGTTGCGGCTAGAAGATGTGCTATGGCAGAAAGTAAGAAAAACAAAGCTATTACATATGACATTCTTACGTCAAATAAATGTCTCTGAGCAGTAACTAATACTGGGTGATTTGGCGTAGATGTCAGAGTATTCATTGTTAGGAAATTAGTCGTAACAGGAAAAGCTCTATTTTGGCTTAATACCAGTATCAATACAGCAAAGATTGCGTGCATTGCAGCCAAACTCTTATTCCATTTGTTCAGGCTGGGTAGCGTTATTTTAGCTCCGATAAATTTGTTTATTATTTTCATTAACCTAATTATAGCAACTAAAAGTATCTAAGCAACAGGACTATATTCAACATGGCATATCCCACGCCCAGTTTTTTCAGCATATTTTTGATGATAGTCTTCACCAACATAAAAATCTTTGGCCTTATCTATCTCAGTGACTATCTCATCCTCAAAATTATTTTGAGTCTCATCACGGATCTTTTCGGCCAGCTTTTGCTGTTCTGAATTATAGAAATAAATTACAGATCTGTAATTATCTCCTATGTCTGGGCCCTGCCGATTAAGTTGAGTTGGGTCATGCATTCTAAAAAATTGTTTAAGAAGAGTCTCGAATGAAACTTTCTCTTCATCGTACTCAAGGTACACAACCTCAGCATGACCAGTAGTATGACTGCAAACGTCCTCATAAGTAGGATTTTCAGTATGTCCTCCGCTATAACCAACTAAAGTCTTGGTTACTCCAGGAACTTGGTCAAAATAAAACTGTACTCCCCAAAAACAACCAGCACCAAACATTACTTTATTCATTTTATTTTTTTGTCTCACCAAATAATTCAGGATATATTGTCTTCGTAACTTGGTCATCCTCTTGTCTTAGCTGAGGAAATGGCACGCCTTCTCTAGCCGTTACGCCTTCAAGTACCCAGAATACTCTTTCAGAATAACCCCAACCACACGTAGGAGGCATGCCATACTCGAGCATCTCCACGAAGTCTATATCAAGCATCATTGCCTCTTTATCACCATCTTTACGAAGCTCCTGTTGCTCCTTGAATCTATCAAGTTGCTCAAGCGGATCATTTAACTCACTCCAGCCATTCCCGAATTCAGTGCCTGCGATTATAGGCTGAAATCTTTCAACTGTTAAAGGTCTAGTTGGATCTACTTTTGCCAATGGGCTAATTAGAAGTGGGGTGTTTATAAGCCAGGCCGGTCCAGCAATAGTCTTTCTTAGGTTCTTCCAGAGCTTATCGATACCTCTTGCTACATTATCAGTCTGCTCAACTTCGAGCTTATTTTCCTTGAGAGCTCTCTTCACATCATCCAAACTACAATTAAAAACATCAATCGAATATCTTTTATTAATTTGATCGCCGTAATCTAGGATTTCCCATTCCTTAGATAGGTCAACATCAAATCCACGAATCTTAAACTTCTGAGTTCCAAAAGTTTTCATAGCAACATCTTGGTACATTTTGGTCATGAAAGTCATTCCATCTTTCCAGTCAGCATAAGCCCAATACCATTCCATTGCCACGTGCTCAGGCAAATGTTCTTCAGTATAATTCTCATTTCTAAATCTTGGGCCTATATCAAATACTTTTTCATAGCCGCCACCTATAAGTCGTTTCAGAGGTAATTCATGGCTAATTCGTAAGTAGAAATCTTGGTCTAGAGCATCCATGTGCGTTACGAATGGATTAGCGTCCGCTCCTCCTGTAGTATGCTCAAGCACCGGGACATTAACCTCAACGAATCCATTGTTAAGTAAATATTCCCTAGTAAATTGCCAAAAATTACTTCTCCTTATGAATCTGTCATGAACTTCTTTGTTGACGTTAAAATCAACATATCTTCTTCTAAGTCTTTCTTCCTTATTCGTAAAGCCATCCCAGGAAGTTGGCATTGGCCTTAAGCTTTTAGATAGAATTCTAAGAGTTTTTACTTCTAGGCTCATTTCCCCTGTCTGAGTCTTAATTAATTTACCTGAAGCTTGAATGAAATCACCTGCATCAAGCAGATTGATGTCTGAATAGTTCAATTCACTTTCAGAATAATTAGCATCTTTGATATTTTCTGATTTTAAGAATAATTGAATTTTATTAGATTCATCGCGAATAACAATAAAAGCAATTTTGCCAATTTTTCTGAGAGTGACTATCCTACCAACTAAAGATGCTTCTTTATCTAAAAATTTTTCAAAACTTGAGACGATAGTATTTATATCAGATGATTTTTGTGAATTAGCAGGATAAGGATTTACTCCTTTAGTCCTTAGTTCACTTAGTTTACGTAATCGTTCTGATCTTAATTCTAATAATGTAGCCATCTTCTAATAATTGTATCTGATATAGAAACTTTTGACTAGGAAATGCTTACTATCTTGTAGACATTTGTTTCTGCAGGTGTAGATATTTCTACCGCTTCGCCTTCTTTTTTTCCTAGTAAATTCTTACCGATAGGTGACTCATCAGAAATTTTTCCATTCAATGGATCAGCTTCAACAGTTCCAACTACCTGGAACTCTTTAGTTTCACCCGATTCATTTTTTAATTTTACGGTTGATCCGAGCTTTACATCATTACTATTTTTTGGAGCAATTATTAACTCAAGATTCTTTAAAATGTTATCTATCTCGGCAATTCTATTTTCGCTTCTTTCTTGATCCTGTCTTGCGATGCTATATTCAGCATTTTCAGCAAGATCACCAAATTCTCGAGCGGTTTTGATCCTATCTGAAACTGCCTTCCTTTGGGAAATTAAGGTTTCTTGTTCTATTCTAAGCTCTTCTGCACCTTCTTTTGTCATTCTATAAGTCTTTTTCATGAAATCTCCTTTTTGAATTATCTGGATTTGTAAATACTGGTTAAATTTATGTGTTATTCTTCTTTATCGTTTCGATGACCTTTTGAAGCTCATCTTTTTTTATATACTGGCTGTTTTTTTCGGATCTTCTTTTTATTTCAAGCTCCCCGCTCTTGATGTTCTTTTCGCTAATAACCACCCTAAGGGGAATGCCGAGTAGATCTGCATCGGCAAATTTTTCACCCGGCCTCGCATCTCGGTCATCATATAGTACCTCAATACCCTTATCAGTCAAGTTTTTATACATCGTTTCTGCCTCCTTCAAGACATCCGGATCATTACCGATAGTTGTTAAGATAACCTTGTAAGGTGCGACTGAATAAGGCCAGTTCAGTCCATTTTCATCAGAAAAATATTCAACAATCACACCCATCAGCCTAGCAATCCCGATTCCATATGAGCCCATAATCACTGGTCTACTCACACCTTCCTTATCAGTAAAATATATTCCTAGAGTTTCTGATTTTGATGAGCCAAAGCTGAATATATTGCCCACTTCAGCAGATACTGATTCCTCAAAATTCTCTTTTTTCAATTTAAGCAGGTCTAGGACATCGTCATTCATTACTTCTTTATTTAGGGCGATTTTTTGTTTTTTATCAATATAAACAATATCTTCTCCAGCCCCAACCAGTGTTTGGAATTCATGGCTGAATTTATCCGTAAAAGCACCCCCTGAAGCGAACGTGAAATACGTATCCTTCCCTAAACCGACTCTGTCAAAAACTTTATGGTAGGACTCGGTTACTCGATCATAAAATTCCTTGTGTTGCTCTTCACTTTCAGCGAAGGAATACATGTCTTTCATGATAAATTCTCGGGTTCTAAGAATTCCACTCTTGGCTCTAGTCTCATTCCTCAGCTTATTTTGGAATTGATATACCGACATCGGCAAGTCTCTATATGAATTTATATACTCTTTTACCATATTACCGACCTGCTCTTCGTGTGACCATCCAAATCCAACTTCTGTACCGTTCTTCAATTCGGACTTAAACCATATGTCCACATTATTATCATCCCATCTATCTGTTTTTTCCCAGAGTTCTTTTTCTTGAAGGGTTGTCATAGTAAGTTCCTGGGAATCTAGTGCGTTCATCTCATCTCTGACAATATCCTTAATGTTTTCAATAACCTTAAGACCTAGCGGTAAGTAAGAATATACACCTGCCATTTCTTTGTGTATGTATCCAGCTTTAATAAGCAATTGCGCATTTAAAGCTACTTCATCGGATGGATGAGTCTTTCGAGTCTTTGAAAAAAGTTTTGTCATTTTCATGCTCTTATTATTGTATCAATAGATTTAGCGTATTAGAAATAATCCGATAAATGCTACTCCATTCTTGAATGAATGAAGCAATATAGAAGACCATAATCCTCTGGTTTTCTCTCTAAGAGTAGATGATACCATCGATAGGATGAATGTATCTAGGCCAGCAATCCATAATATGCCGCCGTTCTTACTCTCTATTAAATGAGGCATAGCAAAAATGAGACTTGTGATTAAAGCAGCATAGATAAATTTCATTTTTGTTCTCAGGCCACTGAATAGAAAACCTCGAAATATAATCTCCTCAGCAAGTGGAGGAAGAACAACTAAACTAATGAATGCTAGCAATAGACCAAAATGACCATTTACGGACTGAAATCCTACATTCTGTTGCTGATTAATATCAAATGATTTTATAAATACGCTCATAAGCATGGCAATTAAATAAAATGAAACCATATATACGAGAAAACCACTCAATGCAGATACTAGATCCATAAATCTTATCTTGACCATACCAATATATTTAAATTTTGATCTTTTCCACTTGAGAAAGGCATAGATGGTGCCGATCGATAGTGATTCTACGAGCAATACTGTGAAAAACTGGCCAACTACAGAATTAGACAGCCAGTCATTTGATCGTTGTACATTCCAATGCATTAGTCGAAATATGACTGAAAGTACAAATATGGTAATTATTTGACTTAGGAAATAAATCAAAACTGTAAGAGATATACTCCAAATTGGACCCCATTTAATATTCTTCTCATAATATTCATCCGGATTCGTCCAGATTTTTTCAATGCGACTAGAAGAATCTTTTGACATCAACAAACGATATTAATACTACTAAAAGCATGAGGGCTAAGAACCCTAAGCCGTGAACCGCATCTTCCGTTTTAGGACTCAACTGCTTTTTACCAAATAGTCTAGATCCAAGCATCAAAAACAACCGTCCACCATCAAGCGCTGGAATAGGAAGAATATTCATAATTGCTAAAGTTAGTGAGATTATCGCAATTATTATAAGAATAAATTGATAACCAAGGGCTGATCCATTCTTTAAGATGAAGAAAATTCCAATTGGTCCTGATACTTGAGAGGTTGCTTGGGCAGTATTTCCTACAGCCAATCCTGAAACTAATGTCCAAAGACCCTGAAATGTTAGTATCGTAAATTGCTTAATCAAACCTAGAGAAACTATTGGAGCCGACCACGTGGATTGCTGAAGAATAAAAGGTTGGTCGCTTACACCAAGATATCCTATAGGTTTGGAAGTTTTATTAGATGCAGAAACTGCTGCCTGAGTATTCAGTGTAGTTTGCTTAACAAAACTATCTGATCCTCTTTTGTATTCTATAGTTACCTTCTCTCCTGCATACTTGCTCGTTATCTTTCGAACTTCATTTGCTCCAGACAAAAAGACTTTTTGCTCACCCTCTTTAGATATAGATATAAGCTGATCATCAAGCTTTAAACCTATCCCAGCCGCAGGAGAATTATTTTCAACATTGCTAACTAGAACCTTGTCAGCAATAATTTTTGTATCACTCTTCACGGTAAACTGATTATCTATCAATTTTGGCATTCCAAGCCAAGCAATAATGGTAAATAAAACAAATGCTGTAAGAAGATTCATCACCACACCTGCAACCATAATTTTGGATTTTACCCACGTAGAGGCTGCGCCAAAATCACCCTTTTCTGTATCGCCATCATGTTCACCCTTTAGCCTAACAAAACCGCCGAGTGGCAATGCGTTAATGCTGAAAATAAATTTAGATTTTGTAACTTTACTCCATAATTTTGGAGGAAATCCTAAGCCAAACTCTAATACCTTGACTCCGTTACGTCTTGCGACGAAGAAATGCCCAAGTTCGTGAACAACCACCAAGCCTGTAAATAAAACCAACGCAAGTATTAATAAATATATATTCATGCTATTTCCCAAAATTCCTTTTTATTTTTTTATATTTTCTAATGACTGAATCAAAATTATCCTCCGTAAAATCAGGCCAAAGCTTATTTACGAAAAATAATTCACTGTACGCTGATTCCCATATCATAAAATTAGAGAGCCTTTGCTCGCCAGATGTCCTGATTATTAAGTCTAGAGGTGGTACCTCTGGTGCATCAAGATTTTCGGTAATCATTTCTGGAGTTATTTCCTCGGGAGAAACACCTTTTCTTATAATTCTTTTAGTAGCTTCAACAATTTCTTGCTGACCGCCATAATCTAGACACAGGAGCAATGTGCCCTTGTCGTTATTCTTGGTCTTCTCCTCGGCCTCATGAATGGCCTTAACTAATGCTTTACCAATTCTGAGTTTTGAGCCAATCACTCTAAGTCTTATGCCTTCTTTACTGATTTCATTAACTTCATGCTTCAAAATCCACATAAAAAGCTTCATTAAGTTTTTTACCTCGTCCTTACCTCTTCTCCAATTCTCATTAGAAAATACATAGGCAGAAATATATTCAATATCGTGTTTTTTTGCAGCTTTAACAATCCGCCTGAGATTTAGATAGCCCTGTCTGTGACCTTCGATGGCTTCAAGATTATTCCGTTTTGCCCAACGACGATTACCGTCAAGAATTAGACCAATGTGAACGGGATGATTATCAGTATTTTTAGTTGTCATATAGTGTGTTTATTGTATCAACAATAAATGAACATTAAAACTAAACCGTTACTATATCGTGTTCTTTTGCTTTTGCTAATTTTTCAATTTCAACTTTTTGGTCATTCATGAGCTCATCAACTTTTTTTGTGATTCTTTTATGATCATCTTCGCCAATTTTTTTGTCTGATTTTAGCTTATCGGCTTCTTTAAGAGTTTCGTGTCTTGAGTTTCGCATTCCAATCATGGCATCTTCAAATTTTTCATTTAACTGTTTGACAATTTGCTGTCTTCGTTCAGCATTAAGCGCAGGAATTGGAACCCTTACAACCCTACCATCATCCGTTGGATTAAATCCTAAGGATTGATTATCCCGAATAGCGCTAACTATAGCTTGAATATTTGAACCGTCGAATGGTGTTATTTGTATTAATTGAGACTCAGGAACTGTAATTGTCGCAACCTGAATTAACGGCATGGTTGATCCATATGCCTCAACCATAATTCCGTCAAGCATGCTTGAGTGAGCCCTACCAGTCCTAAGACTTTTTAGGTCATCAATAAAATGCTCTTTATTCTTTGAAAGTTTGGTAGAAAAATCGTTAATTATTTGCTTTTCATCCATGATAAGCCCCCTCTTGAGAGTTATTTTAGCTCTATTAAGATTATAATCTTATTCGGTAACTTCCCCAAGAGCCATTCTTGAGAATCTTTTTACTACAATATTTTCACCTAGTTTGGCGATATTTTCTTTAATATATGTAGATACATCCTGATCTTGATTTTTGATGAATGGCTGAGAAAGTAGTGCTTTTTCCTGGAAGTACTTAGAGACCTGGCCATCAACGATTTTTGCAATCATATCAGCCGGCTTATTGTCATGCTTAGCTTTTTCAGTAAATTCTGCAGCTATCTTCTTCTTAATGTCATCGCTTACTTCATCAGAGCTAACATATTCTGGATTAGAAGCAGCAATGTGCATTGCAATATTTTTAACTAAATCAGTAAATATTTCGTTTCTTGCAACAAAATCAGTCTCACAATTTACTTCAACCAAAACTCCAATTCTTGAATCGTGTAGATAACTTCCTATTATTCCTGCTCGAGCTTCTCGCTCTGAACTTTTTTCAGCTTTCGTCATCCCCTTTTTTCGCATAGCTTCTAGAGCTTTGTCGAAATCACCTTTAGATTCAACTAAAGCTTTTTTAGCATCGGTCATTCCAACGCCGGTCAATTCTCTTAGTCGTTTAATGTCTTTTATATCCATATTTACTTTTCCTCCACCTTATCAGTATTTTCGCTTTTTACTTTTTGGCCAGCTTTACCAAGCTCGATTGCTTCTTTTACATAATTTGCCATTAATTGGATAGTTTTTATTGCATCATCATTTGAAGGTATAGCATAAGTAGCAAGAGTTGGGTCGGCATTAGTATCTGCCAAAGCAACAACAGGAATATTTATCTTTCGAGCTTCTTTGATTGAGTTAGCTTCATTTACCATATCAACAACAAATAGTGCTCCAGGCCTACCATTAAGATTTTTGATGCCGCCGAAAGTAATATTCATATCATCAATTTCTTCCTGGAATCTTTGTAGCTCTAACTTGTTATATTTCGAAGCTAGTTGACCAGACTCCATTTTGGCTTCTTGATCTTTAAGGTGTTTTACTCTCGCGCTAATAGTTTGCCAGTTAGTCAATGTTCCGCCAAGCCATCTTTCAGTAACATAAGGCATTCCTGTGTCTTCAGCTAATTGCTTCAGAATATCCTTGGCCTGTCTCTTAGTTCCAACTAGCAATATTTGCTTGCCAGATTGAACTGTTTCAGTAATGAATGAAAGAGCGTCATCTAACTTTACGATTGTTTTTGTAAGATCGATAATGTGGTTACCATCTTTCTTACTGTGAATATATTCTGACATCTTAGGATGCCATTTACTTGTTTTGTGCCCAAAATGTGCACCTGCATTTAGCAGCTTCTTAATATCGACTTCTACTTTAGCCATAAAATCCTTCTTTCTCGGTTTGGTGTTCCATAATCGACCTACATGGTTGCGATTACAGAGGACTTAATTCCCAAACTGTTTAATTTATATTAGAAATATTATATATTGAAAACATTATTTACGCAAGCTACTTGACCAGATACCAACAGATGTGTATAATTCAGCACTGATTATGAACAAGAAATTACATCCAAAAAGTTATAGACATGTTGTCTTCCAAGACATCAACAATGATTTTAGTTTTTTAACTCGATCTACTGCTGATTCTGAAGAGACTATTAAGTGGACAGACGGAAATGAATATCCTCTAGTAAAGATGTACATTAGTAGTGCTTCTCACCCATTCTTTACAGGTGAAGAAAGAATTGTTGACATCGAAGGACGAGTTGATAAATTCAAGGCTCGTGCTGAAGCTGCAAAAAAAGCTCAGGAAAGTAGAAATAAATCTGCAGCTAAAAAAGCAAGTCGAAAAAAAGCTAGTTCTGATAAATCAGAAGACGAAACTGAAACATCTAAATAACTAGCTAGTAATCAAACCACTATCCAATTTAGTGGTTTTTTTATTTACTGATAAAGTAATATTATGAATAACCAAGAACCTAGCCTAAGAGAAGAATTCGCAGTAATAGAGGATAAACTACAAGATCCATCTATATTCTCGTCTAAGGAATATCCTAAACTCGCTAAACGAAGACAGGAGCTTAGTGAAGTTATAGTCTTATTCGACAAAAAGAATGTTCTAGAAAAGGAATTAAATGAAACTAATTCTCTCTTAGATAATCCTGATGCTGAAATGGTAGAACTAGCCAAAGAAGAGATTCCAAGAATAAATGAAGAGATTGAGAAAAATCTCGAAGAGCTGAGAACGATTTTAATACCTAAAGATGAAAATGATTCAAGAGATGTAATTATAGAAATAAGGGCAGCCGCTGGGGGTGATGAATCAAGTCTTTTTGCAGCTGAACTTTATCGAATGTACGTTAGGTGGTCTGAAAATCATAATTATAAGATTGAACTCATTAATGAAAATCCAAGCGATGCTGGTGGTTTTAAAGAGATAGTCTTCTCCGTAAAAGGTCATGATATATATAAATCTTTAAAGTTTGAAGCAGGAGTTCACAGAGTTCAAAGAATCCCAGTAACTGAAAGCAGCGGAAGAATCCATACATCTACAACAACCGTAGCAGTTCTGCCCGAAGCTGAAGAAACAGACGTTGAAATAGATCCTAAGGATATTAGGGTCGATGTGTATCGTGCTAGTGGTCATGGGGGACAATCAGTTAATACGACCGATTCTGCCGTCAGAATTACGCACGTACCAACTGGAATCGTAGTTACCTGTCAGGACGAAAAATCCCAGTTAAAGAACAAAGATAAAGCAATGAATGTTCTTAGATCTCGTCTACTATCTATGAAAATCGAGGAGGAACAAAAAAAATTAAGTGAATCTAGGCTTAAATTAATTGGTTCCGGCGATAGATCTGAAAAAATAAGAACCTACAATTTCCCTCAGGACAGAATAACTGATCATAGAATTGGTTATTCTAGAAGCAATATACCGGCTGCTCTCAATGGTGAAATTGATGATTTAATTGAAGAGTTACAAAAGTATGAACATACACTCCTCGTCAACAATTCGTGAATGGCTAATCAGTTCGCAAAAAGCTTTATCTGCTGAAGGTATAATTTCAGCCAGAATTGATTCTATGATTATGTTAGAACTATCTACGAAAATGGATAGAGCTAAAATACTTGCAAACCCAAATCAAAAATTAAGCAAAGCTGAACTTAGAAAATTAAAAAAAATACTAGCGATAAGATTGAAAAATTATCCAATCGCATATATTAAAGGAGAGGAAGAATTTTACGGTAGAAATTTTATCGTAGATAAAAGTGTATTGATCCCAAGACCCGAAACTGAAGAAATAGTACAGCAAATTCTGGAGCTGAAATTAGTAAACCATCCTGTTATTGCAGATATAGGAACTGGTTCTGGATGCATAGGAATAACATTAAAGCTCGAAATCCCTGATGCTAAAGTTGATATGTATGATATTAGTAATAAAGCTTTGAAAATAGCGAAAAAAAACGCTAAAAAGAATCAAGCTATGGTGGGCATATATAAATCCGATCTACTCAAACAACTAAAAAGTGATTACGATTTAATTGTTGCTAATTTACCCTATGTCCCAAAAGAAGTAGTGACTGGCAAAGAAGTGGCTTATGAACCTGAAAATGCAGTCTTCGCGGATAATGACGGAATGGCTTTCTTGGAGGATTTTTGGATACAAATTAAGCACATAGCGAACGGGCCTAAGTTTATTGTCACGGAATCATTAGACTTTCAACATCATCATAATAAGTCATTGGCTAAAAAATCTGGTTATAGACTAGCCAAAACATCCAATCTAACTCAAATATTTATTGTGCAGGCTTAGCGCCAACAGTAATTGGAACCGAAATTGTCTTGCCGCTTCTTAGTACAGTTAACGTAATCTTTGTACCCGCGCCATAATTGTCCACAAGAGATGTTAGAGTATTTTTAGAATTAATATCACTTCCGTTAACTTGTGTGATTATATCTCCATCCTTTAGACCCGCAGAAGCAGCAGGACTACCACTCAAAATTCCTGACTGCCCTGTCGCTGAATAAGGCAATATATAGGCTCCTTGATCAACATTTAGGTTGTACTTACTTTTTGCAGCTGAATCTATTGGAACATATAGCACTCCAAGGTAAGGTCTTTCGAATTTACCGGTAGCCTCGAGATTACTGATGATTCCCTTTATATCATTTATGGGAATCGAGAAGCCAATACTATTTGCAGATGCTGCAGTGGCGACATTTATGCCGATAACTTCTGAATTAAAATTAACCAATGGCCCTCCAGAATTACCCTCATTGATAGCAGCGTCTGTTTGCAATAAGCCATCTAGATTTTCAGTGCTGGCTCCACTACTATCGCTAGCTTGTATACTCCTACCATATCCAGAAATAATTCCGGAAGTAACAGTATTCTGGAATTGACCCAATGCATTACCAATAGCCACAACGCCATCCCCAACTTGGACTGCATTAGAGTCTCCCAATTGTGCAGCTACTAGTTTTTGGCCTTGTAAATTATTAATTTTGAGAACTGCTATATCTAGGGTGTCATTAGCTGTGGTTCTTCCGATAACGGATACGTCCTTAAGAACTACCCCGTTAGAGAGGGTTATAGTAACATTTGTAGTTCCGTCAGGCACTACGTGACGATTGGTAATTACGTAGCCGGAAGTTGTTAATATAATTCCCGTACCAGCTGACTGCTGAGTCGATGGACTCTGTTGAGGAAAATTAAAAAATGAATTGCTAATGCTGGTTTCAGCCATTTGCGTATCATTTATTGATACGACGCTTTGGCCAACTTGTTTTGCTATATTTCGAATAATATCACCCTGTTGACTAACTATTTGTTTTTGAATTCCCGAGCCATTATTGTTTAATTCATATCTTGATCCTATCCAGCCACCCAAAAATCCTAGACCTAAACTAATCATAAAAACTAGAACTACACTTAGTAACTGTACTTTTCTTATGTGACTGCTCGATTGATTCAAATTATTATTCACATTCTTTCTTTGACTGGTGTTTTCATGTTCAGAAGAACGCTCTTCATCTACCATTTAAGTAGTCCCCCTTTTTTTATTAAGCTATATTGTCGCCTAAACGAATAATCCCGAATACTAATATTGCAAGTATCACTATAACCATTATAATTATGAATTGTTTCTGTAGCAAACTATTCAACCTATTCTTTTTATCCAAATAGTAAAGTGATGCTATTGAATAGCCAATCAGTGTAAGGATTAGTGTTGGCTGCGAAATACTTCCATAGAATAAAAGCCAATATGATAGAATCCACGCTAGGCTTGCTCCGAAGTATCCCCAGGTATATGACATTAGTCTTGCGTGAGGTTCATCAAAATTATCAAAGAAGTGCCTTGCCGATAGAAAACAAACTATTCCAGTCAAAAAAGTTAGTTCGATGTTAGTTGCAGACGACCAACTATATATGGCCATTAATCCAAAAAGCTGAGCCACAAGAGACTGAACTGATACTAAGAATGGAGTCTCAGCGGGCTTGATTAGGACTAGCCATAATCCGTAAGATAGAGCCCATAAAATCTGCCACCACGAATTAGAGCTTTCTACCATGAATACAACCGTAGATATACCTACGATAATATCTACGGAATTTGCTCTAATATTGGCCGGCCAAAATCTTGGCTTAACAGCGAACATTCTCCACTTGCTCAAAATTATTACAAATACTGATATTTCAATGAAATTTAGTCTGACCAAAATCAGTACAACAATTGGCAAGAGAATAGTTAAGCCAAAATGGAAGTAATGTGAGAACCCAGAAATTGGTTTTAATCTTTTGAATAGATTTTTCATTTGATATATAAATTATACCAAATATTTATCTATTGCCCCACTTAACCAATTTTTTTCTGATATAAATCAATCAAGCTAGGTAGAAGTTTAATCAGAGCTGTCACTATTGCAGCGATTAATATGAGTATTAAAAAATACTTTATTTTTTTCTTAAGTGATTTTTTAGGCTTCTTCTTATTTTCGTGACTTTGATTTTTCTGCATTAATTGGCTTAGATCTTGAGATGAATTGGTCTTGCTATATATATTTTGCCCCTTTAGATTAGCATGATGGCCATCAGGAGCAACCTGATTATTAATGTTCGGCAATGATGAGTGATAGCCACTGGGTCTATTAAAATCATCTATGCGTCTTGAAGAATTATTAAAGGGCGAGTTTTTGTCTGTATCCGGCTTAACTGTATTCCTGCCCAGTCTATTTGGACTCGTACTTTGTTCTTCTGTTTTGGTGCTTTTTCTAAATTTCATATTTACTATTATACTTTAATCTATATGATTAATTCTCAGAAATAAGTTATAGTCTAAGTAAAGTTATGGAAAATAATTCAGATAATACCCCTAATAAGTTTTGGCTCAAAATAAAGAATTTTATTAATAAAAATTCAACATTTGGAGTTATTGCGGCATCGATACTTACAGCCATTTTGATAATAATATTCGTTTTTCAGTCATATCAAGTTGATGGACCAAGTATGGACCCATCACTAAAAAATGGCGACAGATTAATAGTTTGGAAATTATCTGTAACTTGGTCTCGTATTACAGGTCATCCCTATGTTCCTAATGTGGGGGATATAGTAATTTTTAATGCCCCTACTCTTGGAAAACAGCTAGTAAAACGTGTTGTGGCTTTGCCGGGAGACAGAGTTGTTGTTGATAATGGTAAAGTTAGGGTTTTCAACAACCAACATCCAAATGGTTATTATCCAGATACTACCTTACCTTATGGTTCTTCAACAAAGATTCCCTATACATTCAATCAAGGTATACCCATAGACGAAGTTATGGCATCAAATCAGATTTTTGTATGTGGAGACAATAGACCTGTTTCTGAAGATTCTAGGATTCTGGGGCCAATTTCTCTTAACCAATTAGTGGGCAAGCTAGTTTTAAGAATTATGCCCGTAAATAAAGCAACTATTTATTAAATTAATTTATCAATGATTCTTTTTAGATCGTCTTCATCTTTGAAAGAAATTTCTAGTCTTCCACCTTTTGCAGTTCTTTTAAGAGAAACTGGTGCCTTAATAATAGTTCCTAGCTTTTTAGTGAGAGGATTTTCAGTTTTCACTCTTTCATGAGCAGTTTTCGAATCTAGACCAATTTTCTTCAAAGCAACAACCCATCTTTCAGCCTGCCTCACTGACCATCCACCTTTAATTATAGATTCGAGGAGTTCTTTTTGTCTATCTGGAATACCTGAAAGAGATAATAATGATCGAGCATGGCCCTCCGTAATATCATTTCGATTTAAAGCGTCCATTGCAGCTTGAGGCAATTGAAGAAGTCGAGCATTATTTGCTATAGTTTTGCCAGATTTACCGAGCCTTTTTCCTATTTCATCATATGTTACGTTGAAATTTTTATGTAATTCATAAACTGATTTGGCTT
Source organism: bacterium (assembly GCA_037139575.1). Classification (GTDB taxonomy): domain Bacteria; phylum Patescibacteriota; class Saccharimonadia; order Saccharimonadales; family UBA4665; genus CAIYEO01. Next base: position 28,117 of record JBAXGD010000001.1, on the reverse strand, counting down.
GTTCTAGTGGAGACAAGTCTACTCTTTGGATATTTTCAATTAGTGCTATTTCTAGCTTATTTCTATCCTCTTCATTTCTAACAATTACAGGTAAGCTCTTTAAATTAGCCAATTTGGACGCTCTCCATCTTCTCTCTCCGGCTATGATGGTGTATATACCTTCGACAGATGGTCTAGTTACGATTAAAGGCTGTAAAATACCGTGTACTCTAATGGACTCAGATAAATCCTTTAGCGAACCTTCATTAAAATCTTTTCTGGGTTGGTTCTTGTCTGGTTGAATTAATTCAATTTCTACTTTATTAATTCTCTCATTTTCACTAGATAAAATAGTCTTATCGAAATCTTTTGGGAGCAACGTTTCCATTCCCCTCCCAAGTGCACTTTTTTTATTATTTTCCAACACGTTCAATTACCTCCTTAGTCAGCTGCTTGTAAGCTCTGGCTCCTTTTGACCATTTATCATGATCAAAAATTGTCTTACCGAAACTTGGAGCTTCGGCTAATCTAATGTTCCTAGGGATTATTGCATCAAATACCTTATCCCCAAAATGTTTTTTAATTTCAGAAAGTACTTGTTCGGAAAGGCTTGTTCGTTTATCGTACATGGTTATAATAACTCCTAGTATTTCAAGCTGTGCATTAACGCCCTCTCTCACTCTTTGGATTACGCTTAGTAGCTGACTTAGGCCCTCTAAAGCATAGTACTCAGCCTGTACTGGAATTAATACATAATTCGATGCTGTTAGCGCATTAATGGAAAGAAGCCCAAGAGCAGGCGGACAATCAATCAAAATATAGTCATGTGTACATGAGGCTAATGCCTCTTTAAGCTTAAATTCTCTACCAATCATCGTACTAAGATCGATCTCAGCACCAGCAAGATTAGGGTTTGCTGGAATTATATATAAGCCATCAATGTAAGTTTCTTGAATTGCGTGATCAATAGTTTTTTTACCAACTAATACATCATAAGTCGTTGATTCGAATGAATCACCGTATAAGCCCAAGCCGCTAGTGGCATTTCCTTGAGGGTCAGCATCAACAATTAGAACTTTGAAACCATTGCTGGCTAGCTGAGCCCCCATGTTAATAGTGGTCGTAGTTTTTCCGACTCCGCCTTTTTGATTAACAACAGAAATTATATGTGTCATTTTTTTGTTATATACCCCTATATTTAACAATAATTATAACACCCTATACCATCAATATACAGGTTTTAGAAATCTATTATTATTTTGAAGTGATGCTTGTGATTTTGATATTAGAAAGATGTTGTCTGTGACCGTGTACAGTATGAACGCGCTTTTTGGCCTTATATCTTATAGAAGTAACTTTTTTATCTTGGAAGTCTGCATCTAAAATCTCTGCAGTAACTTTTGCGCCTTCAACTGTAGGCTGTCCAACCGTAATCTTATCACCATCTATAATTAGTAGACTGTCAAAACTTACAGTTTTTTCATCTGTATTCAAAAGCTCTACGTTAAGAGTAGTTCCTTCGCTAACTAAATATTGTTTAGAACCGGTTGTGATTACTGCTTTTTTCATTAAATTCTTATGACCTTAAATAAATATTATTAGATAATTCTATCAGATAATGACCCCTATTGTCAAAGTGATAAATCTAGGCAAAGTATTTACTTAGATAAATATCTACTTCAAGACCCTCTACTTTAAGGCTAGAATGATGAGCATCAGCAAGTACTTCACCGTATTCCTGGGTTAGTGTTTCATCTTTGATTAATGATAAATGCTGCTCTATTGCATTATTTATTTCAGAGCTATCACTTTCAATTAATAAAGATATCCTATCTTCTACTTCTAGCCCAGATTGTTTTCTTTCATTTTGAATATATCGGATTAATTCTCTGACAATGCCTTCAGCTCTTAGCTCTTGAGTAATATTTAAGTCTAGGTTAGCAGAAATATCCTTGCTATCATCGACTACGCTTACTAGAACTTCCTTAACATTCAACTCATCTTTAACAATCTCAATCAATTCATCTGTTAACTGACTAGATGTTGTTAGCGATACAGACTGAAGTGGCTGTCTAACTTTGAGGCTATTCTTTGCTCTGATGGATAGGCCCTGAGCAATAAGTTCCCTAACCTCAGCCATCTGCTCAATAGCTTTAATATCAATCGCATGCACTTCCGGCCAGTCAAGAAGATGCACTGATTCTTTGCCTGTAAGATTCCTGAATAATTCTTCAGAAAGAAAAGGAGTGAACGGTGCTAGTACAATGGAAAGCTTCACCAATACGTAGTAAAGAGTTCTGTACGCATCATTCTTGTCATTATCATCTCCACTTTTCCAAAATCTTCTTCTTGATCTTCTAACATACCAGTTGGAAGCATCATCAATAAAGCCAAATACTGGCTTGAGAGCTTTTTGTAGGTCATATTTTTGCATATTTTCGTCAATGGTTGCAGTTAACTCATTAATTCTAGATGTTATCCAGACATCCAATGGGTTTGAAAGTCCATCAATTGAATTTTCATAATTTTCTTGCGGCTGCCAATTATCTACAGATGCATATAGGGTGAAAAAGTCGTACATATTCCAGACCATGGAAAGTTTACGATTAGTATCGGCGATATCTTTCTCTATCAATGAGTAGTCTTCGCCGCTAATAACGGGAGAAGATAGGAGCAAGAATCTTATTGAGTCGGCACTGTATTTATCTATAGTTAGATTTGGGTCTGTGTAGTTGTTTAAAGACTTACTCAGCTTACGACCATCCTCACCTAGCACTGTCCCTGTAACAATCACGTTTTTAAAAGATTTTTCTCCGAATAATCCAATTGAAATTGCGTGAAGATAGTAGAACCAAGCCCTGACTTGGCCAACATATTCTGCGATAAAGTCACCAGGAAAATTATTCTCAAATTTTTCTTTATTCTCAAATGGGTAGTGGAATTGTGCGAAAGGCATTGATCCAGATTCAAACCAACAATCCAATACTTTTTCCACTCTGGAATATTGATTTCCGTCGATTTCAAACTTAATATTATCAACCCAAGGTCTGTGATAGTCTTCAAGTTTTACTCCAGACAGTTCTTCAAGTTCAGCATAGCTACCGACAACTTTTATAAGTTCTTTGCCATTTTCATCCTTTGCTTTCCATACGGGAATTGGGGTAGCCCAAAACCTATCTCTAGAAAGATTCCAATCTGGTGCAGATTCAATAGTTTTTGCAAATCTACCATTCTTTATGTGTTCAGGAAACCATGTTATATCTTTGTTGCCTTCAACCATCTCTTGTTTTTGCGATTGGACATCCATAAACCAACTCGGATGAGCTCTATACATCAATTTAGTTCCGCAACGATGACAATGAGGATAACTATGTCTTATATATTCTATTTTCCATACAACTTTGTCCTCATAAAGTGTTTTAGCTATGAGTTTATTGCACTCCCATATTTGTTGACCGGTCCATGCGCCTGAAGCGTATAAGCCGTTTTCATCGATTATATTAATGATTGGGAATTTACTAACTACAGCTAGTTCATAATCCTCTTCACCATATGATGGTGCGATATGGACAATACCTGAACCATCATCTAGGTTTACATAGTCTGCATGCCAAACCTTAAAGCCATTGTCTCCTATATTGTCTTCAAAAAGTGGCTCATAATCTTTACCCACCAATTCAGAACCCTTAAATTCACGAATAACTTTATAGTCGAGGGATTGATGTTTTTCATCCCTAAAAACTGAGTTTAGCCTATCCCTTGCTAGAATTAGATTAATTCCATCTATCTGTACTTCTGAATAATCTTCATTCTTATTAACGGCAACAGCAGTATTGGCTGGTAGCGTCCATGGAGTCGTTGTCCAAGCAAGCAAATATGCATCTTGATCCTTCAATTTGAATTTTACAAATACTGAAGGATCGGTCACGTCCTGATATGAATTATCCATAGCGACTTCGGCTTTAGATATTGGTGTTGCGTCTCGAGTACAATAGAGTAAAACTTTCTCCCCTTCATAAACTTTATTTTTGTCATAAAGTTCTTTGAAGGCCCACCAGACAGACTCCATGTAGTCTTTATCCATGGTTTTATAGGCACCCTTAAATTCAACCCATCGGCCAATTCTATCGATAGTTTCTTCCCAAAGATTTCCAGTTTGCACCATATTATCTCTACAGGTTTTTATATACTCTTCTAATGATATCTTTGTGCAAATATCTCTTTTATCTTTTATGCCAAGTTTTTTCTCTGTAAATACTTCAGCTGGAAGCCCATGGCAATCCCAACCCCAAGTTCTTTCAACTCTTTTACCCTTCATTGTCCAATATCTTGGTACCGCATCTTTAACGATTGAGCTTAGTAGGGTTCCATAATGGGGTTCACCTGTTATGAATGGTGGCCCATCATAAAAAACATAAGAATTATCTTCGCTTCTTTGACTAACTGATTTCTGAAAGATGTTATTATCTTTCCAATATTTAATAATATCTTTCTCGTAATCAATTGCTTTTCTTCGAGTCCCTTTTTGAAATTTCATAATCTTATTGTATTACCTTTATAAATAAAAAGTCACTCCATTTAGTGTTGGAACCCGATTAAGGGTGGTACCATCCAACTTTCAAGGAAGTGACTCATTGATCTTGATTAACGCGTTAACGGGCGGTCCGGTGAGTTCTAATAAGTTGATACTTTTCTTCTCACTGCTTCACGGTTGATAGCCGATAAATTACTTTTGAAGTAATATGCATTTAGTGAATTGTTAAATTAACACTTAGAAAGTGTATCTCAACTTATGCTTGATTGCAATATTACATCATGTAAGCGTAGACTTCAGAAATTTGTGGCAACTCACCAATCCAGGCATTTTGAAGTAACATTTCATCAGTAAACACAATAACAGAGGGATAACTCAAAATGTCATATAGTTCACATTTTGCAACACCTTCGCGACTTTCAGCGTCTAATAAAGTTAACTTCAGACCAGGATAGCGTCTACTGAAATCATTCGCATAACTTTCAACTTCGCTACCATGATCTGATTTTGGAATGTATAGAATTAGTGCTTGCATTAACTTAATTTTAGCACAAGCAGAGTTCTATTTTTAGCTACACCCAGTCGTAGAGCCACAGCTACTGCAGACATAGCAACTGCCGGCTCTTTGGGTTTGGTTGCCGCAGTTATAGCAAATAGGAGCTGAATCATCTTTTAGAGATTTGCCATGATTAACTTCCTTATCCTCGTAAATCTTTTCGTCCAGTGACTCGAGGGCTTGAGGTGCCTCAACAGTTTGAGCATCACCGAGTAAAGAAATTTGATCGTCCGGCATATCATCGATTGATGCCAAGCCAAGCTCTAGTCTGTCGTCGAACGATAAGTAGTTGAGAGCTAATTTTCGAGCTATGAAATCAACTATTGATGAAGTTGTTCTAATTGCTGCGTCGTCAGTAATTCCTGACGGGGCAAATGATGTATTGAGGAACGACTTTATGTAACTTTTCAACGGGACTCCATACTGAAGACCGTGACTAACGGATATTGCAAATGCGTCCATTATGCCTCTTAAAGTAGATCCGTGCTTAGAAAAGTTAACAAATACTTCTCCTGGTGTGCCGTCGTCATATTCACCTACAGTTATATAGCCATGACTATCGGCGACCCTGAAAGAGAATGTTTTTGCTGTTCGTGTCTTAGGAAGCTCTTTTCTGATAGCGCCCTTAAGTACGACAACTTCATTTGAGATTTTTTCTTCAATCTTATCGTCTGAAACATCCGAGTCCTTCTTGGCCATAGATAATGGCTGACCGACCTTACAATTATCTCTGTAAATAGCAACTGCCTTTAATCCCATTTTCCATGAATCAATGTGTAATTGTTCTACTTCGTCTACGGTTACTTCTTCTGGTAGATTCACTGTTTTACTAATTGCTCCAGATAGAAATGGCTGAACAGCTGACATCATCTTAACGTGACCGAGATAATGGATGGAGTTGTCGCCCATTGAACATGCGAATACATTCTCATGATGTTTTTTTAGGCCCGGGGCTCCTAATATTGTTTTTTCGGTATTTATATAATCTACGATATCAGTGATTTCTTTATCTCCATAACCCAATGTTTTAAGGGCTCTAGGGATAGATTGATTAACGATGTGCATTGTTCCGCCGCCGACTAATTTCTTGACTTTAACGAGCCCTAGGTCCGGCTCAATACCAGTTGTGTCACAATCCATCATAAGACCAATTGTGCCAGTAGGTGCTAGTAATGTTGCCTGAGAGTTTCTTACTCCATATAGGCTAGCAAGTTCGCAAGCATCATCCCATGAAGAGGCCGCTGCGCTCAACAGATCCTCCGCAACCAATCCTGGATTAATTTCGGATACTGCTTCTCTATGCATTTTCAAGACATTAAGCATACCTTCTTTATCTTTCATAAAACCTGCAAATGGGCCAACTCTGTTAGCTAATTTAGCACTAACCGCATATGCATGGCCCGTCATTACCGCAGTGATAGCAGCTGCCTGTGCTCTACCTTCATCTGAATCGTAAGGTAGGCCTTGAGCCATTAATAATGCTCCCAGATTTGCGTAGCCTAACCCTAGCTCTCTATAGGCACGTGCATTTTTGCCGATTTTTTCAGTAGGATAGCTAGAGTAGCCTACTAGAATTTCTTGAGCAGTAAACATTATTTCTACAGTGTGCTTAAACGATTCAACATCGAAACTTCCATCTTCATTTAAATAATGAAGTAAGTTAATTGATGATAAGTTACAGGCTGAATCATCAAGATGCATATATTCACTGCAGGGATTGCTGCCATTTATGCGTCCAGCTTTTGGAGTTGTGTGCCATTTATTAATGGTCGTATCAAATTGCATTCCTGGATCAGCACATTCCCAAGTTGCTTCAGCGATTTGTCTAAATAGCTGTTTGGCTTTAACGGTTCTTACTACGGAACCATCTTTTACGGCATTAAGATTCCAATCAGAATCGGAGATTACGGCTTCCATAAAGTCGTCAGTTACTCTTACTGAGTTATTAGCATTTTGATATTGGACACTAAATGAATCTTTACCGTTAAGATCCATTTCGAAACCAGCACTTTCGAGCACTCTGGTTTTTCTTTCCTCTATTGCCTTGCACCAAATAAATTCTTCGATATCTGGATGATCAACGTTTAAGATTACCATTTTTGCGGCTCTTCTTGTCTTGCCACCACTTTTTATTGCACCGGCTGATGAGTCAGCTCCTCGCATAAAGCTAAGGGGGCCAGATGCAGTTCCAGCACTTTTACCCAATGATTCTACAGACGAACGGATAGGACTCAAGTTGACTCCTGATCCAGATCCGCCCTTGAAGATCATGCCTTCTTCTACATACCAATTAAGGATTGCTGGCATAGTGTCTTCGATTCCCAAAATAAAGCATGCACTAGCCTGTTGAGCTCTTTCTGGAGCGCCAATATTAAACCAAACAGGTGAATTAAAAGCTGCTCTTTGTGTGGCTAAAATAAATTTTAATTCCTCTCGGAAATTTTCAGATTCTTCTTTGTTCTCGAAATATCCCTCTTTGTCTCCTTGACGAGTAATTGTATCCGCAACTCTATCTATTAGTTGCTTAAGTGAGGCCTCTCTGGAGTCAGATCCCGGTGTACCACAAAAATATTTTTGTGCCACAATATTTATAGCATTCAATGACCAATTTTCAGGAAATTCAACATTTTTCTGTTCGAATACCGGTTTATTTGTCATTGGATTCGTTATGATTGAATCCTGCTTTGACCATTTTAGCTTGTCATAAGCTTTAGTTTTTGGTTGAGTAAAGAGCCTCTCAACCTGTAGGCTAGTAGTTTTTCCCATAATACCCTCACTTGTATGGTTATGTTGTGTTTTTGTTAGAGTCTTAAACAGCACCTCCTGCTATCTTAGCTCCCCGGTATATTCATAAAATATACTGGGGAGCTCCAAAGTGATACTTTGGATAAAACTCGCTAATTTTTTTTATTGTTTTGGCGAATATGCGAAAGTTCTTGTTCGAATCCCGCTATATCTGTAAATCTCTTATAGACACTCGCAAATCTCACGTATGCTACCTCATCTAGATTAAGCAATTTTTCCATGGCCATATCGCCAATCTTTGAAGTTGTAACTTCTTGATTACCGATAGCATAAAGTTCATGTTCAATCTCTACGAGTAGTTTATTCAACTGTACGCTAGAGATTGATGTTTTCTCGCATGCTCTCAATAATCCAGCTAATAATTTTTCTCTATTATATAGCTCTCTGTTCGAGTTGCTTTTGATGACAACTAATTGTGGCTTCTCTACTCTTTCATAGCTAGTAAATCTATATCCACAATGAGTACATTCTCTACGACGACGGATAGCTTCACCTTCAGACACATCACGAGATTCTATTACTTTCGTGTCTGCTTTATTACATTGACTACAACGCATTTAGCACACCTCCTTATTCAGCTCTAAATGTACCAACCCCTTAATATATTTACTACATATGGTGTTTATACAATTAATAATACCCCCAGCCTTAGCGCTTTGCAAATTATATGTATTGTATTATTTAGTACGAATTAATAGTCTTAGTCGACGAATTCATCGTTTGAATCATCATTCTTTTTTTTCATTCGCAAGCGTCTCAGGAAAGAAGGCTTCTCAAGTTCATCTTCATTATTTTCGGCTGGTATGTTATTGTCATGAGCGTCTTCATCGACATTATCACCTAGTGTCCAAATATTAGGCATATTTGTATCACTATGAAAATCATGTCCATCATTTTCATCATGATCTAGGGTCATATCTATGTCTGCCATCGCTTCTTCCGGCTTACCTTCAGCTAATCTATTTGCAACCTCATCATCGATTGAACTTTGGGCGTCTTGCTCTTCAATTTTTGGTCTATTTCTATTAGAAAAATATGAAGCATCAAAACCTGTAGCAACAACAGTGATAATAACTTCGCCCTCTAAATCATTATCTACAGTAGCACCAAAAATTATATTTGCATCCGGGTCTGCCGCATTGGTAATAAGCTCTGCAGCGGCATTAATTTCATGCATAGTTAGGTCACTTCCACCAATAACATTAAATAGTATTCCTCGTGCGCCATCTATAGAAACCTCAAGTAAAGGCGACTCAATAGCCTGTTGAGCAGCTTGAACAGCTCTATCCTCACCACTAGCTCTACCAATTCCCATCAAAGCCGAACCTGCATTCTTCATAACAGACTTAACATCTGCAAAATCCAGGTTAATAAGTCCATGTACAGTAATTAGATCAGATATTCCCTGCACCCCTTGACGCAAGACATCATCGGCAACCTTAAAAGCTTCCATTAAAGGAGTTTGCCTATCAATTGTCTGCAATAATCTATCGTTAGGAATTATAATTAGAGTATCGACTGATTCTCTTAATCTATCTATGCACTCTTCAGCGTTTCGACGTCTCTTATCGCCCTCAAACGCAAAAGGTCTAGTCGCAAAACCAACTACTAGTGCTCCGCTATCATGAGCTGCCTTAGCAACTATAGGACCAGCGCCCGAACCAGTACCACCACCTGCACCTACAGTAACGAATACCATATCCGCGCCTTCGATTGACTTGTTGATCTCATCAAGCGATTCTTCAGCCGCCTTTCGACCAACTGAAGGATCTGCTCCAGAACCAAGTCCGCGAGTAGTTTCTTTACCGATATGAACTTGTTTTTGCGCTTTAGAATGGTGAAGCGCCTGTCCATCGGTGTTAATTGCTAGAAATTCTACGCCCTTAACATTAGATTCAACCATGCGATTAACGGCTGCACCACCAGCACCCCCAACCCCAATTACTTTAATACGAGCGAATGTTTCTATGGCTGGTTCAATTTGTGGCATACGTTAACCTCATTATTTATTCTATTTATATTTTTAGTATACGACACTAATTTACGCTATACAACGAAATGGAAAATATTTATGCAATTTTAGAATAAGTTCTATTTAATTTTACTGAGTAGAGTTTTAGCAAAATCAAATGTTTTGCTTTGTATCTTTTTTGTATTCACATTATCACCTTCATGCGGCAAATACATATCTAACATCATCAATCCTATACAAGTGTAGAAACTAGGATCATCAATTTTATCTGCAAGCCCTGAAATCGATTGTAGTTTTCCAACTCTAGCCGCGAGCTGTAGTTTTTCACGAGTGAATTCTGCGATACCTGGCAATTTAGAAGTGCCTCCTACGAGAACAACTCCACCTGGTAATTTTCTTGATCTAGATATCTTTTTTAACTCATCGTCTGCGTATTCGAGCAACTCTTCCACTCTCGCCTCTGTAATCATATCTATATCGCTAGTTTTAAATATATGAACCTGGTCTCTTAGGCTTACCTTAATGGTTTCTTTTTTAATTATTCCTTGTTTAAGGCTAGCAAATTCTGTTTTTACTTTCTCGGCTACATCTAAATCAGTTTTAAGGCCTATCGCTAGATCATTAGTAATATTAATGCCTCCGATTGGTATTACGGCAATGTGCTGGACTTCACCATCTTCAATAATTACTAGATTCGTCGTTCCAGCTCCTATGTCTAAAACTAATGTACCGGATTCTTTTTGTTGTCGATTAAGGACCGCTTCGGCAGCTGCAAGACTTGATACAGTATGATTCGTCGGGGTAATCTGTGCCTTTTCCAAAGCATTATCCAGATTCTTTAAATTAGGAGTAGACACTGAAACTATATGAGTATCTACTTCTAGCCTAACGCCATTCATTCCAACAGGGTCTTTTATATTTTCTTGACTGTCCAGTCTGTAGTTTTTCGAGAATATCTGTACTATTTCACGATTTGGGGGTAATTGAATTATTGATGCAGCTTCTTCGACGCGATATCTATCCTCGGGAGTTATTTCCCTATTCACAGAACTAATAGCTATAACTCCTTGTGAGTTTAGGCCTACTACATGTGAACCATTGATATTTACAGTAGCTGAATGTATAGGATGTCCCGATAATCGCTCTGCTTCAGTAATGGCAGCGATAATTGAATCTGTGACATCTGCCACATGAACAACTACACCCTTTCTCATTCCAATATTCTTAGAAGAACCATATCCTAAAATAGATATTTTTGAAGAGTCCTCTGAGTCAACCATGCCAACAACGCACCTAACTTTATCGGTACCGATATCAAGACCAACATAACTATTACCAGAATCTCGCATAATGACAGTATAATGCCTATGCTCACTTTTGGGCAAGAAATATCTATTATCGAGTAAGTATTTCAGCGCCGGTTTCTGTTATCAGAACAGTATGTTCAAAATGTGCAGAACGAGAACCATCACCAGTTAAGATTGTCCATCCATCACTGCCTACCTTAACTTCATATCCACCTAGGGTTGCCATTGGCTCTATAGCGATAGTCATATTCTTCCTAAGGATTGGTCCCTGTCCTCTATGGCCATAATTAGGTATATTAGGATCCTCATGTAAATCGTGTCCAACTCCATGGCCGACCAAATCTCTTACTATGCCGAATTTATTGCTATCTAGTCTTTTTTGAATAGATTCTGCAATATCTCCAACCTTAACACCATCTTTAATAACATTGATGCCATCTAAAAGAGATTTTTCAGTCATCTTAACCAATCTAACGTCCTCTTCGCTTCTTGGGTTACCAACAATAACACTAATAGCTGCATCGGTAATCATAGAATCAAACACAACTCCAAAATCTAAACTTACAATGTCCCCATCTTCAATAATCTTATCTTTAGATGGTATACCATGAACAACTTCATCGTTGATTGAGACACAAAGAACTGCTGGAAAACCTTGATAACCTAAAAATGCTGGCTTACCACCGAGGGATTTAAGTTCTTTTTCTGCAATAATATTCAGATCCATAGTACTCATGCCAGGCTTAGCCGAATGCCTCAATAGCTCAAGCACAGTAGCAAGCATTCTGCCGCTTTCTCTCATAGCTGCAATTTCAGATGGTTTTTTTTCTCTAGTGTACATTACTGGCTGTTTGGCTTTATGGATGCAAGCTCGTCCATAATTATTTTATGCACTTCGTGAGGTGGCAAACTGGCATCTATATTAATTATTTTTATATTTTCTTTATCAAAATGATCTAATAATGGTAATGTGACTTTGTTATATTCTTCAAAACGCTTATTAATAGCCTTGTCATTATCATCCTGTCTTCCTCGCTTCTCTAGTCTGCCCCTAACCACTTCCTCGGTTGCAACTAAATTGAAAACAGATGTAAGCTCAAATCTCCCCGAGTGAACTTGCTCTATTAACCATTCAGTCTGATTAATAGTCCTTGGAAAACCATCTACGACAAATTCTTTATTGATATCTATCAGGTTAACCACTGTATTAAAAACTTTAATAACCTCTTCATCACTCAATAATTTACCCTCTAACATTTCCTGTCTACGCTTTCCGGTTATTAGAACTCTGAGTAGCTCTCCTGTAGAAAGCCATGGATAGCCAGCCTCATCGGCTAAATATCTACCCTGCATGCTTTTTCCAGCACCTGCAACACCAGTTAGTATTATCATTAACTATTAATCCTATTCTTTACAATTTCGGATATTTTTGAGCCATCAGCAGCCGAACCCGTTTTCGACTTTACTAAGCCAATAATCTTGCCCATATCCTTAATAGTAACGTCTTGCATAGAGTTCATCACTTCATCAACAATCTCTTGAATTTTATCATCACCCAATTGCTCTGGTAAATATTTACTTAAAAGTGTTTTTTCTTTTAATTCTTTATCTGCCATTTGTTCATTTCCACCTTTTTTATATAAATCAGCGCTTTCAGTTCTTTTTTTACTTTCTTTGCTAATAACTGAAATAATAGCTTCATCATCAAGTCCATCATCACGCTTATTCAAGGAAACTTCTTCATACAAAATTGCACTCTTCAATCCTCGTAGTGTACTAACAGTAAATTGATCTTTGGATAGTAGAGCTTCTTTTATATCTTTATCTATCTGCTGTTTGAGCATATAACTCTATCTTTGACCAAGTTTAAGCTTTTTGACTTTAACTGCTTTTCTTTCTTGTCTTATAATAGCTTTCGTACGTCTTTCAGATTTTGAAATTGGTTTTTGGAAGTATTGTCCTGATTTTGCACGCATCAATACACCAGATTGCTGTACTTTACGACTAAAACGTCGAAGCATATTTTCTAGTGGTTCCTTTGGATCTCTTTTTGTAACTTGTATCATTGTATATATTGTACGATGTTAAATTTATATTTGCAAATATTTTTTAAAGTGTTTTAACTTAATTTATTTCTTTTTTGAGTTGCTCTTTGCGATTTAAGCACTATGCTTTGTAGTTCTTTAAAAATAATAAATTGTTTATTCGTATGGTAAACCTTTGTATTGCCTTGTTTTTCAGAAATTAAAAAGCCAATTTTCTCTAATCTCTTTAATTCGCGCTGAATATTTCCAGCATCTTCCTTAATCAACTTGGCCAGGCCTCTAACATGCGTCTTGAAGTCGGGATATTTAGCATAGATTACTATAATCTTGCGTCTTACTCTTGAGGTTATAAATACATCTAACATAATAAATCTTATTGTCTTTCAAACAACATGAAGTATAAGGCCTTTTTATTACTTTTACAATTTTTTTTATAAAAATATATAATGGTATTTATGTACTATTACGAGATACTACCCAAAGACTCAAGTTATTTTTCCGAAAAACTGCTTACCTACGAATCAGATGAATTAATCCAAAAGTATTCATTAGTAGCTATAAGATTAAAGTCTAAGTCCATACTTGGATTAGTTATTAAAAATACAACGAAACCTAGATTTAAGACAAGTCCAGTCATAAGTAACCTTTCTAATTATATTGGTCAACTCCCAGATGAAAGCGTAAAATTACTTAACTGGATTCATCTTTATTATCCTGGTCCAGCTGGATTAATATTAACTCAGTTCATACCTCAGAAAATTATAGATATTGGAGAAAAGTATAGTGTAGATAATACAACTTATGCTTATAATTCGGCTCAATTGCCTAACCTTTCCGAAGAACAGGTATCTGTACTTGAATCTATAACTGATCCAGCCACATACGTTCTTCATGGTGATACTGGTACAGGGAAAACCAGGGTTTATATAGAGCTAGCCAAAAGATCTATAGAAAAGAAAAAGACTACATTGATAATGATTCCCGAGATTAGTTTAACCCCTCAATTTACTAAAATATTCGAAGAAACCTTTGGTAACAGAGTAATAATCATAAACTCCAAGTTATCGCCGTCAAAAAAACTCCAAAATTGGTTGAGAATTGCTCATGATGATCAGGGATTAATCGTAATAGGCCCTAGGTCAGCCCTATTTAGCCCATTCAGATCACTTGGTGTTGTTGTGGTAGATGAATTTCATGAAGATGCCTATAAACAAGAACAATCCCCTCATTATCACGCAAACAGAGTCGCCAGTATGCTGGCCAAAATCCATAAATCTGTATTAATTTTCGGGTCAGCAACTCCCCCAATCGCAGATTACTATTTAGCAAAAGAACAAAAAACACCTATTTTAAGAATGCTTAGTAACCCGATAACCAAGAATACTGGACAAATATTTAAGGAAATAGTCGATATAAAAGATCATTCGGAATTTACTAAAAGCAAGCTGATATCGAATAAATTAATTAATTTAATAGAGTCAGCTCTCAAAGAAAAGGAACAAAGTCTGCTTTTTTTGAACAGGAGAGGAACGGCGAGAATTGTATTCTGCGATAATTGTGGCTGGCAATCTGTCTGCCCCAACTGTGATTTACCGCTTATATTCCATGCTGATAAATTTATTGCTATATGCCACTCTTGTGGTCTCACCAAAAAACCACCAATGTCATGTCCAGACTGTAATGAAGAAAAAATCATCTATAGAGGTTTCGGTACTAAGGCTCTAATTGATGAAGCGAAAAGACTTTTTCCTAATGCACGCATACAGAGGTTTGACAACGACAACAGTAGTAGTGAAAGCTTTGAACACAATTATGATTCAGTTGTATCTGGAGAGGTGGATATTTTGATCGGGACACAAACTTTGTCCCGAGGACTAGATTTACCTAATTTATCCGTGGTCGGGATAATGGTTGCCGAATCGAGCCTTTCCTTCCCTGACTTCACTGCTTCCGAGAAAACCTATCAACAAATTAATCAAATTCTCGGGCGTATAGGTAGAGGCCATAAAAAAGGTAATGCTATTATCCAAACATATAGTCCGGATAATAAGACTATTGTTGACTCAATAAATCTAAATTATGAAGATTATTTTTCTGGTGAGATAGAAGAGCGCAAAAAGTTTCTCTACCCTCCCTTCGTACAGATAGTAAAACTCACTTGCTCGAAGGCAACAGTTAAAGATGCAGAAAAAGCTTCAAAACTATTATTCAAGAGGCTAGAAAATCTTAAGTTAGATATTACACTACTGGGTCCCGCGCCCTCCTTCTATTCTAAAAAAGCGGGCAAATTCCAATACCAAATAATAGTTAAGTCCAAATTAAGAAGCAATCTAATCAAGGCCATCAATAATCTCCCTTCAGGCTGGGATTATGACCTAGATCCCTTAAATCTTTTATAATAAATATCGCGTTTAATATATACTTTAAGATTATGAATGCAAAGAAACTAAAATATGGCCTGATTACCCTACCCAATATTAATCTTCGATCTAAATCGATGAAAGTTGGAATTATTACGGATGAGACAATTGAAATTGTTGAATCAATGAAAAAGGTACTGCTTCAATGGGAAAGCGAAAGAGAGCATGAAGTTGGAGTAGCTTTAGCTTCAATACAAATAGATGTCCCCTATAAGATAGTTATTATTCGCAAAGATCTTGACGATAAAGATAATCATGATTTCGATGTTTTCATTAATCCCTCCATCACTAAGTATGAGGGCGAATTAGTGGAAGATTTCGAAGGCTGTTTAAGTATCAAAGATATATATGGTAAGGTTCCTAGATTCAGCAAAGTTAGAATTAAGGCGACGGATTTAGACGGTAAACCCATAAGACATACGGCCAAGGGATTCATTGCAAGAGTTTTTCAGCATGAGATTGATCATACCGATGGAAAGTTATTTATTGATCACATTAAAAATGAGAATGAAGCATTTTTTAAATTAATGCCTGACGGCAAATTAAAACAACTGGATTATGAAAAAGATGTCGAAAAAAATAGTATTCTTTGGTAACGAGAGATTAGCTACTGGTGTAACTACAAAAAATCCAGTAATGAAAAAGCTCATGGATGCAGGGTTTGTGATTGATTGTTTGATTTTAAATCAAGATACATATAACTCTCGAAACCTTAGAACTATAGAAGCCGAAGAATTTGCAAGATTACATAATATAACAGTTCATAAGCCGAGCTCAATTGATGAGGTCAAAATAATTGTAGCCGAATCTGGATGTGAAATTGCTGTGCTAGTAGCATATGGCAAGTTGATACCTGAATCAGTTATTGAAATGTTCCCATTAGGAATAATAAATATCCACCCTTCTCTATTGCCAAACAAAAGAGGTTCTACTCCAATAGAGCAAACAATATTAGATGGAGACAAAATAACCGGCGTTTCATTGATGAGATTAGCTAAGGGCATGGACTCTGGCCCAATATATGATCAAGTTAAGATAGAGATAACTGGTAAAGAGTCAAAACAAGAACTTTCTGAGTTGCTTAATCAAGGCGGGGCAGATTTACTGGCGAAAAACCTCAATGACATTATCGGTGGAGACCTAAAGCCGGTAGAACAACCTACTGAGGGAATAACTGTTACGAAGCAACTAAATAAGACCGATGGAATTATAGACTGGAACGAAAAAGCTGCAATTATCGAAAGAAAATGCAGGGCTTATCAAGGGTGGCCCAAGCTAAAGACAGTCTTATTCGGTAAAAATGTAGATATTGAGCGAGTAGAAGTTGGTGAAAAAACATTACTGGAACCTGGAGAAATTACTGTAGTTAAAGATTCACTTAAAGTTGCCGCTTTAGGTGAGGAAATCAAAATAATATCTCTAAAACCTGAAAATAAAAAATCAATGTCAGGTAAAGCCTTTATTGCAGGCTATAAAAAATAATTATTTAGATGATTCTAGTATCTGAGGAGCAATTTGCTTAATTTCTTGCTTTAGCTTCTCAAATTCTTCCGCTACCACATCTTTGTAATTTGGGAAATTTTGCTCGAGCCACTTGAAAGCGCCCTGTTCATCTTTTTGATTGATGAAACTTTCGAACTCATTAAGCTGTTGATCGGTCATATTTCCAGCTAGACGAAAACCGACTCTAGTTTCTAGAGTTTCATAAATATGAGCCTTCATTTTTGTTTTTTCTGCCTCAGGCAAATCGCTGAGACCAATTTCTAATAGCAATTCGTCATTAAACTTTATCATGATGATATTATATCATTTTTAAATTTTTCTTTGAACTGTCTCTCGTGTAAAGAATTGTATATTATCACCAATTTCAATAACTAACTTATTCTTAAGTTCTATGCTCAAACCACACATTTCACCTTCAAAAACCTCTTTAGTATCTTGAGGTCCCCTCTTTAGGTTAGTAATATTGACCTCAGCTAATACTTCTTTACCCCGAATAACCCTAGCCAATGCTGGAACTGTAAGTTTACCTTTTTTAACTTCTCCACCGGCAATAATTTCACCTTTACCTGATGTGAATACGCCTTTGATTTCAAGAACACCTGTCTCATTTTCTACAATTTCTGGAGCTAGCATGTTACTAAGTCTCTCTTTAGCATCGTCAATAAGTTCATATATTATTTTATAGATATTTATCGGGACTTTATCTCTTGAAGCAAGTCTTCTAATTTCAGAAGGTAATTCAACGTTAAATCCGTAGATTATTCCATTAGCTGAATGAGCTGTGTGAACATCACTAGCATTTATAGAGCCGACGCCCGTACTAATAACTTTAAAGGCTACTTCGTCTGTCTCAAGAGTTCTTAGGCTATCAATTACAGAAGTAAGAGAACCCTGTACGTCGGTTTTAATCAAAACCGGTAACTCTTGTAAGGAATTGGATCTGTTTATGATACTTATGAGCTCTGTACTGTTTAGATTATTCTGGGCAAATCCAGCTTTATTGTTCAATTCGTAATCTTCAGCAATAATTCTTGCTGTTTTCTCATTTTTTGTAGTAACAAACTTATCTCCAAACTGAGGCAGTTCTTTAAATCCAGTTATAATAACCGGTGTTGAAGGTCCTGCAGTCTTGATAGCTATATTATCAGGAGAAGTAAGACTTCTAATCTTTGCATATGTAGAACCAGCTACGATGACGTCATTGTAGTTAAGGGTTCCTTCAGTAATTAGTGCATGGGCAACAGGTCCTCTACCTTTTTCTAGGTGTGATTCAATAATTAAACCTTCGGCAGGAACGTCAATTGGAGCTTTTAGCTCTTCAAGATCCGCCGTTAGCAGAACCATATCTAGCAGATTGTCGATTCCTAATTTTGTTTTAGCAGAAACCTCAACTACAGTAAGTTCTCCACCCCAACCCTCTACTAAAATATTCTTTTCAGCAAGCTGCTGCTTAACACGATTAGGATCTGCGCCTTCTTTATCTATTTTATTTATAGCTATGATCATTTTAGAGCCTGCCTGGTTGGCAAACCTAATAGCTTCTACAGTTTGTGGCTTAACACCGTCGTCGGCCGCTACAACGATTATGACTAGATCTGTAAGTTCTGCCCCGTGAGCACGAATTGCCGCAAATGCTTCATGGCCGGGAGTATCAAGAAAAGTTATTAGCCTATCGTTGTGAGTGATCTGATAAGCAGAAATATGTTGGGTTATCCCGCCAGCTTCACCCTTCGCAACAGATGCTTCTCTAATTGAATCAAGTAAGCTAGTTTTACCATGATCAACATGGCCCATTACGGCGACTACCGGAGGTCGATTAGGACCAGTTAAATTACTTTTCTTTTTCTTAGTTATTGATTCGATCAATTCGTCTTTTGGTGCGGACTTAACAAGAGTAATGTCGTCAAAACCAAGATCAGCCACCATAATCTCAGCCGTATCAAAATCTACTCTTTCATTAACGGTAGCGATGATACCGTTTTTCATTAATTGACCTATTAGTTTAGTAACAGGAATAGATAGTTTTTCAGCAAGAGTGCCGACTGTGATGTTATCTTCTAGTTCAATGGTTCTTGCCATGCCAACACTCCTTACTTAATTTATCTATTTTTAAGAATCTAATCTATTTATTTTGCATCCTTCAAGCTAAGTGCAATTTTTCTTGATTCAGTGTCAATGTCTATAACTTTAAATTTCTTCTTTTCGTTAAGTTGGAAGATTTTTTCAGGATCAACACTCTCATCAGTGCTCATTTCAGAAACATGAACTAATGCCTCAACAACCGGGCTAAGCTGAACGAATGCACCAAAAGGTGTTATTCGAGTAATCTTGCCCTCTACAACAGAGCCTTTCTTAAAAGCTTTTACCTGTTCGATCCAGGGATCTTCAGAAAGTTGTTTTATGCTTAGGCTTAATCTGTCGTCTTTATCTATAGAGATGATTTTAGCCTTGACTGATTCGCCAACCTTAAGATAATCTCTAGGATTTTCAACATGCTCCCAAGAAATTTCAGAAATGTGAATTAATCCTTCTATACCTTCGGCATTAACGAATGCACCGAAATCTGTTACACCTGTAACTATTCCTTCGATTTCTTCACCGACCTTAAGCTTTCCAAATCTTTCCTTAACAACATCTTTAACTGCCTCTTTTTCAGAGAAAATTAATTTATTGTCTTTCCTGCTCACATCAAGAACTGTTACCTTAACTGGCTTGTTTATAAGACTATTAAGTTTAGATAGGATCTCGTCCTTATCGGCACCTGAAACTCTTGGATAGTGTCCTGCAGCAAGTTGAGATACTGGTAGGAATCCACGAATACCTTCAAGCTCTACGAGCAATCCACCTCTGTTTGCGTCATAAGGCACAATCTCAATAACTTCTTTGTCTTCATTAAGCCTTTGAAGCTCATCCCAGCCCCTGTCCTTAACTACTCTACGCATACTTAGTAGCATGTGACCTTCTTCAATTTCGGGATCAACAACACTAACTGTTATTTTTTCGCCGATTTCGATAGGTTGTCCGTAGCCAATTTCACGACGCATAACAACGCCGATTCCGTTTGCTCCTAAATCAACCCAAATTTCATGTTTTTTAACAGAGATTATCTCTCCTTCGGTAACATCTCCGACTTTCAATTGTTGGACTTCATTGCTGGCTAGCAATTCATCCATAGTTAAATTAACTTTTGACATGTATTCCATGCCTCCTTTATATATATTTTCCATTAGATGAGTAATTTATACATAGAAATAAACTATTATTTAAATTACCCCAAATAGATTGCTTACATTATAACTTTTTTTTACGAAATGGTCAAAGAGGTCATATCTATGAAAATGATGCTAAATAATATGCTAGAATTTGAGTAATGGTTTACTTGGGAATAGATATTGGGGGAACTAAAACACTGTTGGCTGTTTTTGATGAAAACGGCGCAATCTTAACCAAGCTTAAATTCTTAACCAATCAAGATTATTCAAACTTCTTAACTGATTTACGAAACAACATCTCGAAGCTAAATCAGGATAAATTCGAGCGATGTGGAGTTGCGGTTCCAGGCCTCATAGATAGAAAAACTGGAAATGCCCTAGCATTCGGCAACCTTCCGTGGAAAAACGTACCAATAAAAGACGATATTGAGGCCATAGCGGGCTGTAATACGAAAGTTGAGCACGATGGATGCATTGGTGGACTTTTTGAGTCAAGACAGCTACATCCACCACTGAATAAGGTTCTGTACCTTACTGTTAGTACAGGCATAGGCTCAGGAATGATTATAGATAATGAAATTGATGTCAATTATGCAAGTTCTGAGCCAGGACAAATGGAAATTTATCATGATGGGAAACTTGAAAAATGGGAGTCTTTTGCTTCAGGAAAAGCTATTCTTAAGAAATTCGGCAAACAAGCAAAAGATATAGACGACACAAATTCATGGTCAGAAATATCTCATAATCTAGCGCTTGGATGCCTAGAATTAATGGCAATCATTCAACCAGATGTAATAATTTTTGGTGGTAGTGTTGGTAACTATTTTGAAAAATTTGAGAAACCCCTAAAAGAAAAACTGGAAGATCATTATAACCCGCTAATCAAATTACCTATCCTGAAAAAAGCTACTAAAGCTGAAGAGTGCGTAATATATGGTTGTTATGAGTTAATAAAAAATGATTAGCTTAGTTAAATTACTTGAAAATGACTTTCCTGGTATAAATTTTAAACCAGGTAGTACTTTTTATTGGTCTCCAGTATCGAAAACAATTCACTACATAGATTCTGGCAATTCAGAGAAAACTAAATGGGCGCTTCTACATGAAGTATCTCACGCACTTTTAAATCATAAAAGTTATAAAAATGATTTAGAGCTACTCACAATGGAAGCGTTAGCATGGCAAAAAGCACAAGCAATTAGTACCAAATATGATATAAAAATTGACTACGAGCACATTCAAAATTGCTTAGATACATATAGGAATTGGTTGCATATGCGTAGTACCTGCCCTAACTGTGGCATAAGAACATTGCAAATAAAGCCTAATCATTATAGGTGCCATAATTGTCATACTGAATGGAATGTAACTTCAGAAAAATTTTGCAGACCTTATAGAAAAATAAATTCCCAAATCAAAAAGTCACCTGATCATATAGACCAAGTGACTTTTGTTTGAAAAATATCTAAATTAGACAGTTTTCTTGGTGCGTCGTGAAATTCGACCACCTTTAGCACCAGCAATTCTTGCTAGTTCACGGTTAGCAGCAAAGCCACCTGTGTGACCTTTTTTGCCACCGATAGCACCGATTTTAGAATAAAAATCTGAGCCATACTTAGATTTGTTAGTTTTAGCAGCAGCGATGCCACCAGTTTTAGTTCCAGCCATAGTGAAACCTCCCTATTAAGTTAGATTCTCTTCATCATTGAAATAAAAAAAGCTCCATAATTAAATGGAACCCTCTTCATTAAAATAATGAACTAAACATATATTAACATGCCTAAGCTTTATTGTCAAATTAGTTATGTATATAAAATGCCTTTAAAAAGATAAAACCCCTCCTATTCGGAGGGGCTTCATATAATTCGGCACCGTGCTATTTTCCCAGGGGTGAACCCCCAAGTATTGTAACCGCTTCAAGGCTTAACTTCTGTGTTCGGAATGGTAACAGGTGTTTCCCTTGCGCCATGGGCACCGACTAAGGACGGTGATAAATCACCATCTATAGTCGATGTTCATAAATAAAAATGATCAAACGTGTGCTTATTATGCACCAATAACTAGTCAATGCTACCCTACATCTTGATATAAAACAAATGTTTTATAAGATGTAGGTACATAAAAAGTCAGTGGGACTATTAGTACGCTTCGGCTACACATGTTACCATGCTTCCACCTTGCGCCTATCAAACTGATCGTCTTTCAGTGTCCTCATAGGGAAATCTAATCTTGAGGTCAGTTTCGCGCTTAATATGCTTTCAGCGCTTATCTGGTCCGCACGTAGCTACCCAACAATGCCCTTGGTAGAACAATTGGTACACCAGAGGTGCGTTCATCCCGGTCCTCTCGTACTAGGGACAAATCCTCTCAAATTTCCTAGCGTCCACAGCGGATATAAACCGAACTGTCTCACGACGTTCTGAACCCAGCTCGCGTACCTCTTTAACCGGCGAACAGCCGGACCCTTGGAAGGTGCTCCCCCTCCAGGATGAGATGAGCCGACATCGAGGTGCCAAACAGCGCCGTCTATGTGAACTATTGGGCGCTATAAGCCTGTTATCCCCGGCGTAACTTTTATCCGAAAGCGCTGCCGATACCACATTCATGTACAAATGTACGGACAGCGGAAAACTTGCTCCCACTTTCGTGCCTGATCGGCTGGTAAGCCTCACAGTCAAGCTAGCTTATGCGTATATACTATCGATTCGATTTCCATCCGAACCTAGCTAACCTTTGAACGCCTCCGATACTTTTTAGGAGGCAACCGCCCCAGTTAAACTACCCACCAGACACGGTCCCATATCCAGCAGCTACCATCGATATAAATATATCAATAGCAATTGATGGACATGGTAAGAACAAGATCGTAACAAGGGTGGTATTTCACTGGCGACTCCACCTAGACTAGCGTCTAGGCTTCAAAGTCTCCCACCTATCCTACACATGTTACGACCCGGTTCAATGTCAAGCTGTAGTAAAGCTGCACGGGGTCTTTTCGTCCTGCTGCGGACAGACGGCATCTTTACCGTCAATGCACTTTCACCGAGCTCTTCGTTGAGACAGTACCCATATCATTACTCC
The DNA here is from genome assembly GCA_037139575.1 of bacterium. GTDB lineage: Bacteria > Patescibacteriota > Saccharimonadia > Saccharimonadales > UBA4665 > CAIYEO01. The sequence continues at coordinate 4,703 of JBAXGD010000001.1, read as the reverse complement.
ATTCGTGCGGGTCAGAACTTCATTTGTTGTTAACAATGTATTTCTACACTGATCAGACTATATCTTCATCTCGCTTGATCAACTTTAGGAGTTGTTCTTTGGTATATTTTCTTTTACCAGATTCATTCATATTATATGCATTATCAATTATTGATCTTAGACCATCTTTATTGAGATGTTTTGATGCAGCAATTTGATTACATATATCTGAGAAAAGGATAAAATCATGTAACTTACTTGTTTTTAGAGAATACTTCTTAAAATGCGGTATTATTAGCTTTCTTATATCACCAATTGATCTTACTTCATATTTATAAGTTTGATCATGGCGACTGAATCTAATTGCTCCACATCCGAAGTAGGCATGAATTTGTTCTAATGCCTGGAGGCTTCGACGATTTTGACTTACCGAGAAACTTGGACGTATCTCGATTCCTGTTATCATCTTGTTTCTCTGTGTAAATGACACTGAGAAACATCCTTCTCCATCTATAAACCCAGTTACATACCAAGGATCTAATTCCATTGTCGATTTTTTGTGTAAGCGAGAGCCAACGTGTTGTACATTTTGTTTCATGTACCTCTCCTTTCGGGTCAGTCGTTACGGCTTCCTATTAAAATAGATTGCCACGGGATTGCCATAAATCATATTAATGACTTTTAGGTTTCCCCGTTATTAGTTGGTTTACTTACAGTGTGTCGCCACACTCTTCAGGCAAGTTCAATTTACCTGACAAGGAATTTCGCTACCTTAGGACGGTTATAGTTACCGCCGCCGTTCACTGGGGCTTCAGTTCAAAGCATACACTTATCCCCTTAACCTTCCAGCACTGGGCAGGAGTCAGCCCCTATACATCCACTTTCGTGTTAGCAGAGACCTGTGTTTTTGGTAAACAGTTGCATGGGTTCGTTAGCTGCGGCCCTCTTACGAGGGCAAGCCTTATTCCGAAGTTACGGCTGCTTGTTTGCCGAGTTCCTTAACGAAGAATCACTCGTACACCTTGGTCTACTCGACCTGAGCACCTGTGTCGGTTTGCGGTACGGATAGATTTATACATAAGCTTGGAAGCTTTTCTGGTCAGCTTGACTCACAGGAATTCAACCTAAAGGTCGTTTCATTCGCGCATCGGCCGAAGCCTGGACGCTTAGACGGATATAACCATGAATCCGCTCCTACTATCATGCCGCGCACTTCCAAACAATATAAAACTAGTACGGGAATATTAACCCGTTGTCCATCGCCTACGCTACTCGCCTCGGCTTAGGACCGACTAACCCTGGGACGATTACCGTTGCCCAGGAAACCTTGCTCTTTCGGTGGGCAGGATTCTCACCTGCCTTATGGTTACTCATTCCAGCATTCTCACTTGATAACGCTCCACCGTACCTCGCAGTACGACTTCAAAGCAATATCAACGCTCCTCTACCACTCTTAATAAATTAAGAATTCGCATCTTCGGTATTACACTTAGCCCCGTTACATTTTCCGCGCAAGATCTCTTGACGAGTGAGCTGTTACGCACTCTTTAAATGAATGGCTGCTTCTAAGCCAACATCCTCGTTGTTTAAGAAATCTCACCTCGTTTCCCACTTAGTGTAAATTTAGGGACCTTAGATGGCGATCTGGGCTGTTTCCCTTTCGAGCGCCGAGCTTAGCCCCGACGTTCTAACTGCTGCGATTCCACAGACGGTATTCGTAGTTTGTCAAGGGTGGGTAATCTTGCGACCCCCAGTCCGAAACAGAGCTCTACCCCCATCTGCTACCACGCAACGCTAGCCCTAAAGCTATTTCGAGGAGAACCAGCTATCTCCGAGTTCGATTGGCATTTCACCGCTAACCACAGGTCATCCGGGCATGTTGCAGTATGCTACGGTTCGGTCCTCCACGTAGTTTTACCTACGCTTCAACCTGCCCATGGTTAGGTCACCCGGTTTCGGGTCTATTCACTAGTACTAAATTCGCCCTATTCAGGCTCGCTTTCACTACGCATCCGTCATATGACTTATGCTTGCACTAGCAAATAACTCGCTGGATCGTTCTACAAAAAGCACGCCGTCACCAGATAAACTGGCTCCGACTCCTTGTACGCACACAATTTCAGGTTCTATTTCACTCCCATTCCTGGGTTCTTTTCGCCTTTCCCTCACGGTACTTGTTCACTATCGATCGTAAGATATATTTAGCCTTGGAGGGTGGACCCCCCAGCTTCAGTCAGGATTGCACGTGCCCCGACCTACTCTACAAAACAAATATAAGGTTAGCGATACTTGGCATACTAGGCTTTCACTATCTTTGGCTCAGCTTTCCAACTGATTCTGCTCGCGTCGCTAATTTTTTACCTTATGTATGACTTGGTAGATCATACTGCCACTACGGATTACTAGAACAAGTCTAGGACTCCGTACTGGTTTTTTGTAATGTCACAACCCTTCTTAGATATTCGTCTACCAACTTATCCGACTATTACTAGACGGAAACCTAAAAAGTTTGGGCTGTTCCGGATTCGCTCGCCACTACTACCGGAATCGTTGTTTACTTTCTATTCCTCGAGGTACTAAGATGTTTCAGTTCCCCCGGTTACCTCTACTTATCCTATGTATTCAGATAAGCGTGACCAGACATGACTCTGGCCGGATTTCTCCATTCGGACATCTTCGGATCAAAGCTTAGTTAGCAGCTCCCCGAAGCTTTTCGCAGCTCCTTACGTCCTTCATCGGTATCTTACGTCAAGGCATCCGTTGTGCGCGCTTGAGTAACTTTTTACGTTATGCATTGACTAGTTATTGGTATTAACCAACACTTTGCCGTTTGTCATTTTTACTAATTTCTAAACCAAATTTTTAAGTTACTAAACTCGAAGTCAATCTTAATATATTTATGACTAGGACTTGAGTTTATGCTGGAACCCAAACACGCAGAATTCTTGCCTAAACTCAAACTCCAGATATCTTATCAGTAATAACAGATATGGTCAAGCAAAAAACGATGACAAAATGTCTACGACTTTTAACCTATAAAAAACAGATAATAACGTTATTTGATAATTCCCCGCTCATTGATATATACTAATAGGACAAGAATATTAAATAATCCAGCGGGGGTATAATGGATAATCCAAACCAAGTTCCAATAAGAAAAACTAGTAGCACTGCACCAGTACCTAGTATGAAAAGAAGTAAATCAAAAAATCCAATGATCAGAATGGGCGTAATAGCTGCTTCAGTGGTTATTATATTATTAATAGGATTCTATGGTGTCCAGATGGTAAGCCACAATGAAACTATGAAAGGCGTTAATTCTAGCGAGTACCAAGCAGTATTTCTAACAAATGGTCAGGCTTACTTCGGTAAAGTAACAGACATTAATAGCAATTTCCTTACTATTAAGAACATTTACTACCTACAAGCTGGACAGACTGCTCAGCCTAAGGACAACGCATCGACTTCATCAACTCCACTTTCATTAGTAAAGTTAGGTAGTGAGATTCATGGTCCTGAAGATCAAATGAATATAGCAAGAAGCCAAATATTGTTTTATGAAAATCTAAAGAACAATAGCCAGGTAGTTCAAGCTATACAAAAGCATTAATTAAATAAAAGCCTAAAAAGCTTTCACTAAATTATCCTTCTAGTTTACAATTAAGTGCTAGAAGGATTTTTTATGTCAAACAATGATTCACCTATAACAAACAACCCTAAACGCAACAATATAACAGTTCTGATTGCAGAAGATGACAGTTCCATTGCCAATTTGCTAAGTATGCAGTTGGAGCTAGCAGGCTATAAAGTCATATTGGCCGCTAACGGAAAAATTGCCAAGGATTCTATAGTCAACAATAAGCCCAATTTCGTACTCATGGATATTAGTATGCCTGAACTGAATGGCTTCGAGGTTATGGAGGCAGTAAAAAATGAAGGCATAAATCTCGAATCTTTTAAGATCGTCTTCTTGAGTAATTCATCAACTCCCGGAGATATAGAAAAAGCTGCTTCCTTTGGAGCACAATATAAGATTAAGGCCGAGTTATCTCCTAAAGAATTAATAAATGTCATAGACCAAAGTCTCTCTATATAAAATCTATCTAATAATCGATTGGTTTAGTTCACAATTTTACTGTACGACTAAGTACTTGAAAGTATATGTTGTATTTTGATTTGGAGAATTAGTTACTCCAAATGTGAAATCGTTAGTGGTGGCTTGGTCTGATATACGCCTAGCGATGCACTTTGGGAATTCTTAGCCATAATTAATACATTCGGGATTCAGGCAAATACTTTATCAAATGTAATGTCGGCCAGCTCACCAGATGTCGTAGATGTACCGGTGCTTATAGTTATGACTCCTGTTGTATCATTTCCAGATATAGAAACGGTTGATCCAATCCCTGCAGAAATTAAGGCTTTTATCGTTGGAGTAGTTTATGCCCGATATGTCTGAAATTGGCTTATCCGCTACAGATACAGAAGCCTTATCGTTAGCAACATTTAAAGACTTTAAGGAATTATTATCGGCCATAAACGGAACCTGCTCTCCTGTAGAAAGCCGGCCATTCTGGTTCTTGTCGCTACGAGGTTCTGTTGTATTATTACCCCCGCTAACACGTGTTTTGTCACTTGGTAGCATCAAATATTTCCCCTAAATGGTTACTAATATTTTAGATGCTACATAAGCGTAATTCAACCTCTGTTTTAACAGATTGTGT